>DATGLU010000476.1:0-3670 GCA_035294045.1 Roseiarcus sp.
GGATTACGGCAAAGGCATCGCGCAACGCACCTGCGCCGCCGCCGACCGCACCGGCCACGCCATCCTGCACACGCTCTATGGCCAGGCGCTGAAGTCCAAGGCCGAGTTCTTCATCGAGTTCTTCGCCATCGACCTGATCCGCGATTCCGATGGCCGGGTGCGCGGCGTCGTCTGCCTGAAATTGGACGACGGCACGATCCATCGCTTC
This sequence comes from Roseiarcus sp., assembly GCA_035294045.1. Lineage (GTDB taxonomy): Bacteria > Pseudomonadota > Alphaproteobacteria > Rhizobiales > Beijerinckiaceae > Roseiarcus. The sequence goes on from DATGLU010000476.1 coordinate 209, forward strand.
CGCGCCCATCTCACCGTGCTGGCGACGGGCGGCTATGGCCGCGCCTATTTCTCGGCGACCTCGGCCCATACCTGCACCGGCGACGGCAACGCCATGGCGTTGCGCGCCGGCCTGCCGCTGCAGGACATGGAATTCGTGCAGTTTCACCCGACCGGCATTTACGGCGCCGGCTGCCTGATCACCGAAGGCTCGCGCGGCGAGGGCGGCTATCTCACCAATTCGGAAGGCGAGCGCTTCATGGAGCGCTACGCGCCGTCAGCCAAGGACCTCGCCTCGCGCGACGTCGTCAGCCGCGCCATGACGATGGAGATCAGAGAGGGGCGCGGCGTCGGCAAGCTCAAGGACCATATCTACCTGCATCTCGATCATCTCGATCCGAAAATCCTGCACGAGCGCCTGCCGGGCATTTCCGAGAGCGCGCGCATCTTCGCCGGCGTCGACGTGACCAAGGAGCCCATCCCCGTCCTGCCGACCGTCCATTACAATATGGGCGGCGTGCCGACCAACTATCACGGCGAGGTCGTCACCAAGGCGAACGGCGATCCCGATAAGATCGTGCCCGGCCTGATGGCGCTCGGCGAAGCGGCCTGCGTTTCGGTGCATGGCGCCAACCGGCTCGGCTCGAATTCGCTGATCGACCTCGTCGTGTTCGGCCGCGCCGCTGGCTTGCGCGCGCGCGAGCTCGTCGAGCCCGGCGAATCGCAGCCCGATTTGCCGAAAGATTCCGCCGATTTCGCGTTGGCGCGGCTCGACCGGTTCCGCCACGCCAATGGCGGCACGCCGACCGCCGAATTGCGCAGCCGCATGCAGCGAACCATGCAGTCCAATTGCGCGGTGTTCCGCACCGGCGACGTGCTGCAGGAAGGCCAGAAGCTGATCCATGACGTGTGGCGCGCTGGCGCCGATCTCAAGGTCACGGACCGCTCGCTGATCTGGAACTCCGATCTCGTCGAGACGATGGAGTTCGACAATCTCATCGCCCAAGCCGTGGTGACGATGGACAGCGCCGCCAACCGGCTCGAAAGCCGCGGCGCGCATGCGCGGGAGGATTATCCCAACCGCGACGACAAGCAATGGATGAAGCACACGCTGGCCTGGATCGACCCGGAGAAGCAGGCGGTGACGATCGACTACCGGCCGGTGCATACGTATACGATGACGAATGACGTGACGTACATTGAGCCGAAGGCGCGGGTGTATTGAGGATGGGTCTGCGCCCCCAGAATGCCGCCGAGGAGGAGCGATGAACGCGCTCACGATTGAAAAGCTGAGTCCTCAGACTTGGAGCAATCTTTCTGCGCGCGCCCGCGCACACCACCACTCCATCGAAGATGAAGCCGCCGCTATCCTCGAGGCGGCGCTGAACGAAAGCCCAAGCCAAAGCGAGCGGCAACGGATTGTCGACCGAATTGCGGCGATGACGCCCAAGGACGTTGTTCAAGACGATAGCACCCTGTTCATTCGGGCGGAGAGAGACCGTCAGCAGTGAACTTGATTATCGACGCCAGCGTCGCGGTGAAGTGGTTCGTCGAGGAGGAGCGGCGCGACTTGGCGCGTGACGTTCTTCGAGACGGCTTCGATTTGTATGCGCCGGACTTGGCGCTCGTCGAGGTTGCAAACGCTCTGCGTAACAAGGTCCGCCTGGGTCGGACGAGCTATCAACAGGCGCGAGCGTCGTTGACGGTCTTGCCGAGTCTCTTTAGCCGATTTATTCCCCAGATTGAAACGTTTCGTGAGGCTTTCGAAATCGGCTGTACGATCAATCACTCGGCTTCCGATTGCGTTTACCTTGCATGCGTCAAAATCCTCAATACGGCGCTCCTGACGGATGACGCGGCGCTTTTTCAGAAGGCGAGCTCCCTCGATCTCGGCGCGAAGACGCTCCGTTTGAGCGATTGGAAGTCTGGGCTCCCAGCTAATCCGACGGTGTGATCCGATGGTCCAATTCACTCTTCCCAAGAACTCGCGCATCACCGCGGGCAAGACCTGGCCGAAGCCGGCCAACGCCAAGCGGACGACCGAATTCCGCATCTATCGCTGGAATCCGGACGACGGCGCCAATCCGCGCATCGATACGTATTATGTCGATCGCGACGATTGCGGGCCGATGGTGCTTGATGCGCTGATCTGGATCAAGTCGAAGGTCGACTCGACCCTGACCTTCCGCCGCTCCTGCCGCGAGGGCATTTGCGGCTCCTGCGCCATGAATATCGACGGCGGCAACACGCTCGCCTGCACGCGCGGCATGGACGAGAGCAAAAGCGGACCGATCAAAATCTACCCGCTGCCGCATCTCGCCGTGGTCAAGGACCTCGTGCCGGACCTCTCGAACTTTTACGCCCAGCACGCCTCGATCGAGCCGTGGCTGAAGACGGTCACGCCCGCGCCGGAAAAGGAATGGCGCCAGAGCCCGGCCGACCGCGCCAAGCTCGACGGGCTCTACGAATGCATTCTTTGCGCTTGCTGCTCCACTTCCTGCCCAAGCTATTGGTGGAACGGCGAGCGCTATCTCGGCCCGGCCATCCTCTTGCAGGCCTATCGCTGGCTGATCGATTCGCGCGACGAAGCCGCCGGCGACAGGCTTGACGATCTCGAAGACCCGTTCCGGCTCTATCGCTGCCACACGATCATGAACTGCGCCAAGACCTGCCCGAAAGGCCTGAACCCGGCCAAGGCGATCGCCGAAATCAAGAACCTGATGATCGAACGCCAGATGTGAGGCGCACTGGCGTCTCTGAGTACATGTCATTCCCGCGAAAGCGGGAATCCAGTACGGCGCATCCTTCATACACAGCGGCTCCCTGGATTCCCGCTTTCGCGGGAATGACAACAGGGGTTCGGTATCAAACCAACGCGCGAAGGCTTCATCTTGGGCGTTCGCAAAACGCGACGGGTGAACGCGGAACCCTTCTCGGCGTTTCGCTTTTGCGATACTTAACCCCGCATGCGCATCCTCGCCATCGACACCTCCTGCGGCGCGGCTTCGGCCTGCGTCGTCGAAAGCGGCGCGGCCGAGCCGGTCGCGGTTGAGACGCTGCCGATGGAGCGCGGCCACGCCGAGGCGCTGGCGCCGATGCTGCAACGGCTGATGGCCGGCGTCGAGGGCGGCTTTGCCTCGCTCGACCGCGTCGCCGCCACGGTCGGGCCGGGCTCTTTCACCGGCATCAGGATCGGCCTCGCCACGGCCCGGGCGATCGGCCTCGGCCTTTCGGCTCCGGTCGTCGGCGTCTCGTCGCTCGTCGCCTTCGCTGGCCCGCTCCTCGCCGATCCCAAGCCCGGAATCATCGCCGCCGCGATCGACGCCAAGCACGGCAAGGTCTACCTGCAATTGCTCGAGGCGAACGGCCGGCCGCTCCTGCCGCCGCGCCTCGCCGCCTTGCGCGACGCCATCCGCCTGATCGGCGCGGGACCGGTTAGGCTCACCGGCAACGGCGCGGCTCTTCTTGCCGCCGAGGCGGCCCG
>DATGLU010000477.1:0-2487 GCA_035294045.1 Roseiarcus sp.
TTTGCTCCGGATGCGCCGGGCCGGGCCGGACGATGTCGCGCTGGCCATATCGAGCGTGATGAAGGCCGCCTTGCTCGATATCGATCTGAGCTTGTCGGTCTATCTGGAGACGTTGAACGCGCTGCGCTGCCGGGCTGAGGAGGCGGGCAAGGAAGCGATCGGCAAAGAGCGCGCTCTGGTCGCGACATCGCTCGGCGCGGCCCTGGCGCAACTCGCCGCCAAGGACCTGACCTGCCGGATGAGCGCCGACCTTCCCGAGGCTTATCGCGATTTGCAGGCGGACTTCAACGCCGCGATCGAGCAGCTCGAAAGCGCCATGCAGGGGGTGAACGGCGCCGCCGAATCCATCCAGGCCGGCGCTGAGGATATTGGCGCGGCCGTCGACGATCTCGCGCGCCGCACGGAGCGGCAGGCCGCGCGTCTCGAAGAGACGGCCGCCGCGCTCGGCCAAATCACCGCCGCGGTGAACGCGTCCGCCGAAAGCGCCGGCCGCGCCTGCGCGGTCGTCGCCGCCGCCGATCAGGACGCCAAGAAGAGCGCGCTTGTCGTCCGCCAGACCGTCGAGTCGATGGACGCGATCGCCCAGTCGGCGCAGCAGATCAACAAGATCATCGGCGCGATCGACGAGATCGCCTTCCAGACCAATCTGCTCGCCCTCAATGCCGGGGTCGAGGCGGCGCGCGCCGGTGCGGCGGGCAAGGGCTTCGCCGTTGTCGCTTCCGAAGTGCGGGCGCTGGCGCAGCGCTCGGCGGAGGCGGCGAAAGACATCAAGCGGCTGATCTCGGCTTCGACCGCGCAGGTCGAGGCCGGCGTGAGGCTTGTCGCCGAGACCGGCGCTTCGCTCGAGCGGATCACCAGCCAGGTCGCCGAGATCAACGGCGCCGTCGCGGCGATCGCCGCCGGCGCGAAAGAACAGGCGGCCGGCTTGCGGCAGGTCAACGCGGCGATCGCCGAGATGGACGACGCGACTCGCGACGACGCCGCCATGGTCGAGCAGTCGACCGCCGCCAGCGGCGCCTTGTCGCAGGAGACGAACGGGCTCCTCGACATGATCGGCGAATTTTCTGTTCGCGCCGAAGAGCCGCGCCAGGCCTTGCCGAAGCCGGCTCCGCGCGCCGTCGCTCCGGCGGGGAAGATATCGGGCGCTGCAAAGGCGAGGGCGGCGCAAAAATCGCTCCGGGCTGTCGCCGGTCGCTAACCGCGCGGCGCCCGTGGACAAGCGCCTCTTCAGGCTGGAGTACGTCGCCTTTGCGCCGCCGGTCCCGCGCCGGATAGCCATTTGGAATCCGCATGAAAAACGGATGTCGCGCGGCGCCATCGCTAACACATTCGTAAGGAAATAACTGCACATTACGGGCACGAGGGGTTGGGCGCGCAATCATTGCGCATTCCGAAGGCATGAAGCCGTCTCGTCGCGCCGGTTCAATCCGGATGTTGATCAACGCCTCCCGCGTCTTTCAGGGTGTCTTCATGCCGCGCTTGCGCTCGAGCCCGAGCCTGGGGCTGTCCCGGGCTTCGCCGCTCCATGTTTCTCGACGGGCCTTCAGGCGAAATCGCAAGCGCCAGGCGCTCTTGGGCGGCCGGCAGGGACGATCCTCGAAATCCGTCTGACGCGGCCCAAAAGAGCGGCGCTCTCATCCATCCAAGAACAATTGGCAATCGAAGGAAGCAAGGACAATGACGCCCACGAATGTTGGACGCTTTGGCGCAGGTTTTTTCACGTCGATTCGCGCCAGGCTCACGGCCGTCGTTGCGATGTTCGCGCTCGCGCTGATCGCTCTGGTCGTCACGCTGACTTGGATGGCCGGCGATTCGATCTATTCGGCTCGCTGCGATGAGCTCAAGACCGTGACTCAGGTCGCATATAAGGTCCTCGAAGGTCAGTACCAGGATTTCAAGAACGGCAAGATTTCCGAGGCCGAGGCGCAGGAGCGAGCCAAGGCGGCGCTGCGCTTGATGCGGTACAATACCAGCGACTATTTCTTTGTCCAGAACGATACCGGCGTCACCATCGTGCATGGCGCGCGGCCTGACCAAGAAGGGACAACGACCAAGGTGCTGGCCGAGGACGGCCGCTTGCTGTCGACGGCGCTGCATGACACGGCCCGCGACAATGGCGATGGGTTCGTCGGCTACTCATACGCCAAGCCCGGCGAGCCGCTCGACCATCCGTCGCCGAAACTCTCCTACGTCAAATGGTTCGCGCCATGGAAATGGACGCTCGGCACCGGCGTCTATATCGACGACGTCAGCGCGAAAATCTGGGATCGCGTCTATGTTTCGGGCGCCATAGCCCTCGGCTTTCTCTTGGCGATTGGCGGCTTCGCCGGCTGGATCGTCCTGAGCCTTTCCCGCCGTCTCGACGCGCTCTGCGGCGTGATGGTCGCCCTGGCGGAGGGAAACAACGACGTCGAAGTCCCGGCGATGGAGAAGGACGACGAGATCGGCCGGATGGCGAAGTCCGTCCAGTATCTCAAGGATGCGGCG
>DATGLU010000478.1:0-4072 GCA_035294045.1 Roseiarcus sp.
AATCCAGGAGCCGCAGCCTCTGAGGATAGGCCGCACTGGATTCCCGCTTTCGCGGGAATGACAAAAGCTGTGTTTTTGCTCGACCTAAAGGAGGAGACGATGAGCGCAGCGTTCCTGATCACCTCTCTGGTCATCGTCGTCTCGCCCGGCACGGGCGTGCTCTATACGTTGGCGGCCGGACTCTCGCGCGGCTGGCGGGCGAGCGTCGTCGCCGCCTTCGGCTGCACGCTCGGCATTCTTCCGCATATCGCCGCGGCGATTCTCGGGCTGTCGGCGCTGTTGCATGAAAGCGCGCTGGCCTTCCATCTCTTCAAATATCTCGGCGTCGCCTATCTGCTCGTCATAGCCTGGAGCGCCTTGCGCGAACACGGCGCGCTGAAGGTCGAGAAACAGGTCGACATGCGCTCGGCGCTTCAGGTCACGCTGACGGCGATCGCCGTCAACCTCCTCAACCCGAAACTGTCGATCTTCTTCCTCGCCTTCCTGCCGCAATTCGTCAGCGCCGGTGAGGCTCACCCCTTGCCGCGCATGCTGGCGCTCAGCGCCGCCTTCACGCTGATGACCTTCGTCGTCTTTGTCGGCTATGGATTGTTCGCCGCGGCGATGCGCGAGCATGTCCTGTCGCGGCCGCGCGTCATGACCTGGATGCGGCGCAGCTTCGCCGCCGCCTTCCTCACGCTCGGCGCGAAGCTTGCTTTCGCGGAGCGCTAAAAGCGCTAGTCGCAGACCTCCATCAATCCAAGCAGCCGGCGGCACTTTTTCGTGCATTTGGCGGTCAGCCAGGCCGAGATATCGACGCCGTTCACATAGAAGCCGGCGAGGTCGACATGCTTCAAATTGGCGAGGCGGCGGCGCGTGCCGAGAATTGCGGCTTTGGGTCCGGTGTCCCAGGTTCCGTCAGGGTTCAAGCTCCACTGGCTGCAATCGATCGCGTCGTAAATTTCCTGATCTTGCGCCGCGGCGGCCGAGGCCGCGACGGCGAGGCCGCAGATGACCGCCAGGCCTATACCCGCTCGGGCGCGTTTAACCATGAACTCGTCTCCAATGTCGGAAGGTTGTCACCGGTACAAATCGCTGCGCGTCGGCGGCAGGCCCGTCGGACCTTTGACGCGCTTCGACGCCAGCGTCTGATAGAGGCCGGCATTGTTGCGCGCGAAGGCGATCGAGCAGGCGGCCAGATAGGCGAGCCAAAGGCGCGCCGTCGCCTCGCCGACTTCTGCGCAAGCCTCGTCATATCGCGCCAGGAGGCGATCGTGCCACGCCTTGCAGGTGCGCTGATAGTGTTCGCGCCAGCCTTCGACGTCATGAATTTCGAAACCGTTCAATTCGAGATTGGAGACGGTGCGGCCGATATAATCCAGTTCGCCGCCTGGAAAAATGTAGCGGGTCAGCACGGCGAAATCCGCGCGCTTCTTGCCGGTGCGCGCCGCGCGACTCTTGCCCGGCCGCGTGATGGCGTGGTTCAGGAAGAGCCCGCCTGGCTTCAGCAAGCGATGTACGGTGCGGTAATAGGTCGGGAAGTTCTCGATTCCGACATGCTCCAGCATGCCGACCGACGCGATTTTGTCGAAGCGCTCCGCGCCTTCGACTTGCGTATAGTCCTTCAGCTCGATCGTCACCCGGTCGGAAAGTCCGAAGCGCTCGACCCTCTCCTTGGCGTAGGCGACCTGATTTTCCGATAGCGAGACCCCATAAGCGTTCACGCCGTAATTCTGCGCCGCGTAAATCGGGAGAGCGCCCCAGCCGCAGCCGATGTCGAAGAATTGGTCGCCCGGCTTCAGCCGCAGCTTGCGGCAGATCATGTCGAGCTTCTGGATTTGCGCCGTATCGAAGTCGTCGCGCCAGTCGTGGAAATAGGCGCAGCTATAGACCAGCTCCTTGTCGAGCCACATTTGGTAAAAGGCGTTCGACAGGTCATAGTGATAGGCGATGTTCTGCTTGTTCGCGCCGGCCGTGCCGTCGCTCGGACGATCCTTGCCGACCTCTTCGAGCGGCCAGGGCTGGCCGCGCGGGACGAACAGGTACGCCAAGGCGGTCTTCACCGCCAAGCCCTTATCGAGCGAGCGTTTCAAATCGCGCGTCCCGGCTGCCGGGCGCCGAGCTGCCAGATCGAAAAACGTGCCGTTGACGATGTCGATTCGCTTGGCCGCCCAGAGCTTGACGAGCGTGACCAGATTGGGCGCGCGCAAGAGCCCGGCGACAGCGCCCTCGTCGGCAATGGCGATAGTGAGATGATTAGACGGCCAATTGGCGGGAACGAGCGACCCGTCCCAGAGACGGATCCCGAGGTCAAGTTTGAGCTGGCCGAGCGCCTTGGCGATAAGCGCGCGAAAATTCTCGAGTCGACGTTCCGCGCCCTGCATTCGCCCTCGCCGTTGCCGGAAGCGGCGCACCATAGGGAGGCGGTCGGGACCGCGCAACGTGGTCGAGGGCGCAGCGATCGGTTCTTACTGCGAACGGCGCGATACGGCCCGCTCGGTCGTAATTGCTGCGCAACATGGATGTTATTTTGCGCAGCAAAAGCGGCCGGCATTTTGCCAAAGGCGGCGGCGCGCTCGACGGAGGGAGGCTTGAAGCGTTAGTGAGGGGCCTTGAAAAACCTCTTTTTTTACCTCGGCTGCTTCGCAAGGAGAAACGAATGGGCGAACGTGTTGGCGATACCCTCCCAGACCTGGCGATGCGAGCGCTCGCCGATCTCGCCAGGGCCTTCGAGCGCGTAACGCCGGACGCGGCCGACGCCTTGATCGAGGCGATCGTCGCGGCGAAGCGCATCGCGATCTATGGCGCGGGGCGGGAGGGGCTGCAGATGGACGGCTTCGCCATGCGCCTCTTCCATATGGGGCGAGACGTTCATCTGGTCGGCGACATGACGACGCCGCCGATCGGCCTCGGCGATCTGCTGATCGTCTCCTCCGGACCCGGCGCCTCCAATATCGGCGACGCCTTGATCCGCGTCGCCAGAGAAGCCGGCGCGAAAGTCGCGGTGATCACTGCCCAGCCGGCCGGCCGCACGCCGGCTTTGGCCGATATTCTCTTCCATATTCCCGCCCAGACCATGGCCGATGATCGCGGCGGCGTCTCGGTCCTGCCGATGGGCTCGCTCTTCGAGACCGCGCAGATGATCCTGTTCGAGATCGTCGTCCTGAAATTGCGCGATCGGCTTGGCGAGACCGCCGAAACGATGCGGGCGCGCCATACCAACCTCGAGTGAGCCAATAACCGCACGGGTGTTGCGCGAATTCCTCAATTGTTGTGCAAAAAACGTGAGGCGATAATCGACGATCGAACAGCGAGGAACGACCATGATCAATTACGGGCATTATATCGGCGGCAAGAAGGTCGCCGGGACATCCGGCCGCCACGGCGACGTTTACCAGCCAATGGACGGAACCGTGCGGGCCAAGGTCGCCCTTGCCTCGAAGGCGGAGGTGCGCGGGGCGGTCGAGAACGCCAAGGCGGCGCAGCCGGGCTGGGCGGCGATGAACCCGCAGCGCCGCGCCCGGATCTTGATGAAATTCATCGATCTCATCGCCAAGAACAACGAGGAGCTCGCCGACATTCTCGCCCGCGAGCACGGCAAGACCATCGCCGACGCCCGCGGCGACATTCAGCGCGGCGTCGAAGTCGTCGAATTCTCGCTCGGCGCGCCGCATCTCCTGAAGGGCGAATTCACCGACAATGCCGGGCCGGGCATCGACACCTATTCGATGCGCCAGCCGCTCGGCGTCGTCGCCGGCATCACGCCGTTCAATTTCCCGGCGATGATCCCGATGTGGAAGCTCGGGCCGGCAATCTCTTGCGGCAACGCGTTCATCCTCAAGCCGTCGGAGCGCGATCCCGGCGTGCCGCTGAGGCTCGCCGAATTGTTCGTCGAGGCGGGCGGCCCGCCCGGCATCCTCAATGTGGTGAACGGCGACAAGGAGGCGGTCGACGCCATTCTCGACGATCCCGACATCAAGGCGGTCGGCTTTGTCGGCTCGACCCCAATCGCCGAATATATCTATGGGCGCGGCTGCGCCTCGGGCAAGCGCGTGCAATGTTTCGGCGGCGCCAAGAACCATATGGTGGTGAT
>DATGLU010000479.1:0-4823 GCA_035294045.1 Roseiarcus sp.
CCTGGGGACTCGATCCGGGCGCGACCCGGTTCGTGCTGGATCGGATGATCGCCTTGCGCGACGAAGGCGCGGCGATCCTCTATGTCTCGTCCGAACTCGAGGAAGTGCTCGCGATCAGCGATCGGGTCGCGGTCATGGCGAGAGGAGGCTTTGCCGGGATCGTGCCGCGTACGGAGGTGGATATGCGGCAAATCGGCCTGTGGATGGCGGGGCGAGCGGCATGAGCGAAGCGGCGCCCACATTGAGCCTTGCGGCGATGTTGCAGGCTCGGCGGGTTCGGCTGAAGCCGAGCGGACTCGCCGGTCGGATTTTGCTCGCTCTGCTCTTGTCGATGATTTGCGCCGCCGCGCTGATCGCGCTTTCGGGACACGATCCTTTAGCGGCGTTCGCCGCCATTGCGCGAGGCGCGGCCGGATCGGAGCATCAGATCGGCGCCTCCTTGAACCGCTCCACGCCCTATCTGATCGCGGGGGTCGGCGTCGCGCTTTGTTTTCGCGGCGGCGTCATCAATATCGGCGCGGAGGGACAGATCGCGGTTGGCGGCGCCGGCGCGGCGGCGACAGCGCTCGTCTTTTCGGCGGCGCCGGCGCCGGTTGCGATCGTCGCGGCCTTGCTCGGCGGCGCCTTGGCCGGAGCGGCCTGGGCGGGCGTCGCGACGGCGATCCATCTCGGGCGGCGCGTGCATGAAGTGCTGGCGACATTGTTGCTCAATTTCGTCGCGCTTCTGCTGGTGCAGCAATTGCTGGCCGGTCCGCTCGGACAGTTCGGCGCCGGCTTTCTCCAGTCTCCGCTCATGCCGCGTTCCACTTGGCTGCCGAGATTGCCCGGCTTCGACGCCCATCCGGGCTTCTTGATCGCCCTCGTCGCCGCGGCGGTTTGCTCGTTCGTACTCTGGCGAACGCCGTTCGGCTTCGCCTTGCGCGTCGCCGGCAGCTCCCGCTTGGCGGCGGCCTATGCGGGGTTTTCCTTGGCGCGCTTGACCTGGGGCGCGATGCTCGCCGCCGGCGCATTGGCGGGCTTGGCGGGCGGCATCGAGGTGCTGGGCGTCCATCGCCGACTGATCGAGGGCTTCTCGCTCGGCTTCGGCTTCAAGGCGGTGACCGTCGCCTTGCTTGGCGCGATGGAGCCGCTCGCCGTCGTGCCCGCCGCCTTGTTCGTCGGCCTTCTCGAATCCGGTTCGCTGGCGATGCAGCGGCAGATCGGCGTGCCGTCGGCGCTGGTCACCGTCATCGAAGGTTTGACCATGCTGTTCGTTCTCGTGGCGACGGTGGCGCGCAAATGATCGAGTTTCTCGCCGCGACGATCCGCATCGCGACGCCGCTTGCTCTGGCGGCTTTGGGCGGGATTTTGTCAGAGCGCGCCGGCGTCTTCGCGGTCGGGCTCGAAGGGATGATGCTGGCCGGCGCCTTTGCCGCGACGGTCGGCGCCTGGGCGAGCGGAGAACCGGCGATCGGCATGCTTCTCGCGCTGCTCGGCGGGGCGGCGATCGGGCTTGCCGTGGCGATCGTCGCGGTGCGCTTCCGCGCCGACAATATGGTGACCGGCCTGGCGGTGAATATTCTGTCGCTCGGCCTGACCAGCTACCTGATGCGCATCATTGCGGGCGGCGGTCGGCCGATTAACATTCATCTGACGCCGCTGGCCGCCGTGCCGATTCCCGGCCTCGCCGACATACCGGTGCTCGGCCGCTTGCTGTTCACCCATCCGCCGCTGACCTATGTGACGGCTTTTGGCTGCGTCGCGCTCACGCTGTTCCTCGGCCGCACCCAAGCCGGCCTGACGCTGCGCGCGACCGGCGAAAATCCGGAAGCGGTCTTCGCCTCGGGCGCCAATCCTCTCATCGTGCGAATGCTCGCCGTGGTGAGTTGCGGCGCGATTGCCGGCCTTGGCGGCGCGGTGCTGACGCTGCAACAAGTCGGCACATTCACCGACGGCATGACCAGCGGGCGCGGTTATCTGGCGCTGGCCGCGCTGATCGTCGGCCGGTGGACGCCGTGGGGCGCCGCCGCCGCGTGCCTGGTCTTTGGCGCCGCCGAGGCTTTCGAATTGCGCTTGCAGAGCTTTGGCGTCCCGGTCAGTTCGTACATCATCCAAATGGCGCCTTATGTGATCGCGCTTGCCGTGCTGGCCGGCCTCGGCCAGTCCTCCAAGCTTCCGGCCGCGATCGGGCAGCCGTTGCAACGCGAACATTGAGGGGGCCATGACTCATCGCATTGCCGAGATCGCGGCCTTGCTGCGAAGCCGGGATTTGACGGCGACGGCGCTGCTCGATCAATGCTTCGACCGGATCCGCCGCATTGATCCGCATCTCAACAGCTTTGTCTTTGTCGACGAAACCGGCGCCAGAAAAGCGGCTGCGGAAAGTGACGCCCGACTGGCGGCGGGCGAGCCGCGCTCGGCTCTGGAGGGCGTTCCTCTCTCAATCAAGGACAGCATTCTCGTCGCCGGCATGCCGGCGACCTGGGGCAGCCGCTCGCTTGCCGATTTCGTTCCCGAGCGCGACGAACTGCCGGTCGCGCGCCTGCGCGCCGCCGGCGCGGTCATCGTCGGCAAGACCAATGTCCCAGAATTGACGCTGGAAGGGTACACCAAGAACGATCTTTTCGGCGTCACGCGAAATCCATGGGATACGCGCCTCACCCCGGGAGGTTCGTCCGGCGGCGCCGTGGCGGGCGTCGCGGCGGGCTTTGTCCCAGCAGCGATCGGAACGGATGGCGGCGGCTCGATCCGACGCCCCGCTTGCCATACCGGCCTTGTCGGCTGGAAGCCGTCAATCGGCCGGTTCCCGCGGATCGACGGCTTTCCGGCGATTTTGACGGATTTCGAGACGGTCGGGACGATCACGCGCTCCGTCGAAGACGCAACGATGCTCGACGCGATCATGGCCGGTCCCGATCCGCGCGACCGCCGTTCGCTCTATGCCCAGGCGGCGCCGCTTCCGCCGGGGCCGGCGCGGATTCTTTACGTATCGCAATTCGGCAATTCGCCGGTCGACCCCGAAGTCGCCGCCGCGACGGAAAGCGTGGCGAACCGGCTGAGAGAGGACGGGCATGCGGTCATCCAGGAAAGCGTGTTCTTCGATCTGGACGACGCCGCTTGGATATGGCGCGTCGTGTCGCGCTCCGGCGTCGCCTGGCTGGCGGCGCGAGACGGCGGCAGGATCGGCAAGCAACTCGGCGCCGCCGCGCGCGCGATGGTCGAGGACGGCAAGACGCTGAGCGGCGCGGATTATATCGACGCGCTGGAGCGCGTCGCCGCGTTTCGGCGCCGCTGCGCCGAGTTGTTCTCGCGTGTTGACTTCGTGTTGACGCCGACCGCCGCCGCTTTGCCCTGGCCGGCCGAGACGCCGTACCCAGATCGCATCGCCGGCCGCCCGGCCGGCCCGCGCGATCACGCCGTGTTTACCGGTTGGGTCAACATTGCGGGTCTTCCGGCGATCAGCCTGCCGGTCGCGCTTTCCGCTTCGAAGCTCCCGATCGGCGTGCAATTCGTCGCCGGCTTCGGCGCGGACGTCTCGTTGCTCGCCTTCGCGCGCAAGGTCGCCGAACGCTATCCGACGCCGGAATGTCCGCCGCTCGGGGAGGGGGCGGCGGCGCCCGCGCATTGAAAGAGAAGGAAGCGCGATCCGAGATCGAGGGCGCAAGGGGAGCCGCTGCTTTGGAATTGCAGGCAATCAGACAGGCGGCGAAGCTATTCGCCGAAGCGCGAGCGACCGGCGTCCTTCTCGACGAACTTCCGGAATCATCGCGCCCGCGAAGCGCCGCCGAAGCTTACGCCATCCAATTGGCGACGATCGAGCGGATGGGCGACAGCATTGCCGGTTGGAAGGTCGCTCTGTCCAAAGAATATGAGTTGTTGATCGGCGCGCTCGTCCGGTCGCGGATTTTTGCAGATCAGGCGACGATCGCCTCTACGGAATTGGCGATGATCGGGGTCGAAGCGGAGATCGCCTTCCGCTTTGATCGGGCCTTGCCGCCGCGCGAGCAGCCCTACGACAAGGTTGAGGTCGCCGGCGCCGTGACCGCGTTTCCCGCCATCGAGATTCTCGATTCGCGCTTTCGCGACTATCACGGCGCCTCGGCGATCGACCGCGCCGCCGACTTCATGTCGAACAGCGCCTTCGTGATGGGCGCTCCTCGCTATGACTGGCGTTCCTTCGATCTCGCTGCGCTGGAGGCGCGGCTCGTGGTCGATGGCGCCGAGCTTGTCCGGACGATCGGAGGTCACGCCGCGGGCGACCCTCTGAATCCAGCGCTGGCGCTCGCCAACAAGCTTCGCCAATCGACCGGGATTCCGGCCGGCCATGTCGTGACCACCGGCACCTATACCGGCCTGCGGTTCATTGGAAAGAACAGCGCTGTGAAGGCGACATTTGTCGGCTTCGGCGAGGTCGGCTGCCGGTTTGTGCCTTAGTTCGCCTGATCTCTGATCGCATCGTCACGGCGTCATTGGAGCGAAGCGAAGCAATCCATTCGGAGAGCGCCGCGCTCCATGAATGGATTGCTTCGCTTCGCTCGCAATGGCGAATGCCGAACTCAGCCGGTCCACCATTGGCCGTTCAGCACGAGGCCGTGCGCGACGAGCCGCTGGTCTCCGATCATGCGCTCGCCGGTCGAGTCGACATAATCGAACGCGCCGGTTTCGATGGCCAAGATGGAGGCGTCGCCGACGGCGCCCTGTTTGAGGACGCCGAGATCCGGCCGGCGGATCGCCTTGGCCGGGGCCTCGGTCGCGGCAAGCACGACCTCCATCAGCGGCATGCCGAGGCAGAGGAATTTCGACATCGTGGTCAGCAGATCGAAAGCGGGCCCGTCGATGCACAA
>DATGLU010000480.1:0-3157 GCA_035294045.1 Roseiarcus sp.
TATGCGTGTCGAAGCCGCCGGCGGTGAGGATCTTGCCTTCGCCCGCGATCACTTCCGTACCGGGGCCGATAACGATGTCGACGCCCGGCTGGATGTCGGGATTGCCGGCCTTGCCGATCGCGGCGATCAGCCCGTCCTTGAGCGCGACATCGGCTTTGACGATCCCCCAATGATCCAGGATCACCGCATTGGTGATCACCGTGTCGACCGCGCCGCGCCGCCTGGCGACCTGCGATTGGCCCATCCCGTCGCGAATCACCTTGCCGCCGCCGAATTTCACCTCTTCGCCATAGGTCGTGAAATCCTTCTCGACCTCGATGAGCAGATCGGAGTCGGCAAGGCGGATGCGGTCGCCTTTGGTCGGGCTGAACATGTCGGCGTAAGCGGCGCGGGAGAGCGCCGCGTGCGCCGGTTCGGTATGCGATTTCGCCTTCGCCATGAAACGCCCCAATGAAGTACGGTCTTGATCGAAGAGTCAGCCGCGTACCCTCACCCCAACCCTCTCCCGCAAGCGGGAGAGGGGGCGTGCTGCGCGCTTCGTCGGCCCCGCTGCGCTGTAGCCGCGGTCGACGACCGCGGCTACAATCCCTTCTCCCGCTTGCGGGAGAAGGTGGCGCGAAGCGCCGGATGAGGGTTAGCCGCGACGCGGCTATTGGCCTCACAATTTCCCCATCACGGCTTGGCGCAGCCCATAGACCTCCCGCTTCCCGGCGAGCGCGACGAGGCGCACTTCGCGGCTTTGGCCCGGCTCGAAGCGGATCGCCGTGCCGGCGGGAATGTCGAGGCGGAAGCCGCGCGTCCTGGCGCGGTCGAATTTCAGCGCCGGATTGGTCTCGAAGAAATGATAGTGCGAGCCGACCTGGATCGGCCGGTCGCCGGCATTGGCGACGGTGACGGTCAGCGTCTCGCGGCCCTCGTTCATCACGACGTCGCCGGGCTCGGCGAGGATTTCGCCGGGCTTGACCGTGCCCTCGGCGCCGCGGATCGGGCGATGGACGGTGACCAGCTTCGTACCGTCGGGAAAGGTCGCCTCGACCTGGATGTCGTGGATCATCTCGGCGATTCCGGGCATGACCTGGTCGGCGGTCAACACATGCGCGCCGGCCTCCATCAACTCGGCGACCGAGCGGCCGTCGCGCGCGCCTTCCACGACGAAGTCGGCGATCAGCGCCACCGCCTCGGGATGGTTGAGCTTGACGCCCCGCTCCAGCCGCCGCCGCGCCACCATCGCGGCCATGGCGATGAGCAGCTTGTCCTTTTCGCGCGGCGTCAGGTTCATCGGCGTGTCACTCAGTCTGCGGCGTCATTGCGAGCGAAGCCATGCAAGGCGCAGCCCTATCAGGTATTGCTTCGCTTCGCTCGCAATGGCGTTTCGAAAGCAAGCGCGGCGCCGCTCATTGCCAGACGCGCGGCGGCGGCCGGCCGGTCAGCGCCATCATGACGGCGAGAACCAGCGCGCGCAATCGGGCGGGGTCGGCGGCGACGGCGCGGCCGAGGATGAAGCCATCCAGCGCGCTGGCGCCCGCTTCGAGCGACGCGCCGCCGCTGGTATTTTCATCCAAAACCGCGCGAATGGCGTCGAGCTGCGCCGCCGCATTGGGCGCCATGAACAAAAAAGAGGCGATCGCCCGCGCGCCACGGCCCACCGCGGGCCGGTTCAGCGCCGCGGCGGCGTCGTCGATGCGGAGCTCTTCGGCGAAGACGAGGCGGCCGCCGCGGCGGATGCGCCAGCGGTCGCTGAGCGCGGCCGCGATCCGGTCCTCGCCCATAGCGAGGCGGCCGAAGACCATGGATTCGATCAGCAGCAGCGCCGCGTCTTCGGCGATCTCGGCGTCCAGGCGGCGCTCCAGCCGCGCCTTATCGAACAGGATCGTCTCCTGCGGCGTCCAGGCGAGCCGCGCCCCGGCGGCCAGGCGCAGGCGCGTCGTCACCCGCGCGGCCTCGCCCTCCGAACGGTAGATTTTCTCCGCCGATTGGGTCGTGGCGAGCGCCTCCGCGCAGGGCTCGAGGCTGAGCTCGATCTCGGCCCGATCGCCGCCGGCCATACCGCCGCCGGTATTGACCAGCACCGCCTCGCAACGGCCGGCCGCATGCGGGAAGCGCAGCCTCAAGCCGCCAGCCTCAAAGACCCGCGCCTGCCGGCTCGCGGCGCCGATCCGGGCGAAGACGGCGCGCGCCTCGCCGCGCGCGCGGAGCCGCGATGCCGCAGTTTTCGCCGCCGCGGCGCCGTCCGGCGAAAAAGAATCCATATTTGCGCCGCCAGTGTTGCCGCCGGCCCACAGCCGCCGACGCTGCGGCGCCGTATAACCCCAAGAGACAAGCGAGTCCAAGCGGATATGGTCGATATAGCGCCCCGAACCTCCCCCGACGCCGGCGCGGACGCCGCCCGGCTTCTGCAACGGCTCGGCTTCGCCGTTCTGGCGATCGGGGCGCCCTGCGCGGAGGCGCTTTCGACGCGGGCGATTTTCGTCTTCTTCCCGATCGGCGTCGCCCTGCTTCTGGTCGCGGTCATGCTCGATCCGGTCCGCGGCGTCTTCGATCGCGTGCGCGAGGCTTTTCTGTCGCCGATCCTCTGGTGCGGCCTGGCGCTTTGCGCCTGGATTCTGCTTTCGGTCGCCTGGACGCCCTTTCCCGCCGCGGCCGTTCAACATCTCGGCAAGCTGGTCGGAACCGCCGGGCTGGCCTTCCTGGCCATCGTCGTCATGCGCGAGCATGTCCGCGCCGGCGATCTCTATCTGTTTCCGATCGGCGTCGCCCTCGCCATGCTGGCGGTGCTTTTCGTCGCGCTCGCCGCCCATGCCGGCGCCGATCCGCATGACGGCCGCATCGGCCGGACCGGGATCAATCTCGTCGTCTTGATGTGGCCGGCTATGGCGGGCCTCGCGGCGCGCGGCCGCAACGGCTATGCGCGGTTCGTCCTCATTCTGGCGGGCGCCTTCACATTCGCCATCGGCGCGCCGGTCACCGCCGCCGCCTTGCTGGTCGGGGTGCTGACTTTGTCCTTCTCGATTTCCGACGTGAAGCGCACCGCCTTCGATTTCGGCTTCGTCGCCGCGTTGGTCATTCTGCTTTGTCCGATCGCGCCGGCGATCGCGCCGAGTCTGGCGCGGTGGTTCTATCACGCCAAGCTCGCCGCGCTGCCGGAGCCTTTCCCGCC
>DATGLU010000481.1:0-3090 GCA_035294045.1 Roseiarcus sp.
TCAACACGCTGCGGCAGGCGAGCGGCGACGGGGCTGCGTTTTGCATGACCCTCTCCTGGCGCAAAAAAGCCGGCGCGGCAATCGCCCTTCAAGGCCGGCGCGAGCGATGATAGGAAGAGCCGTCGCAACCGGCTTTCCCGCATGAATCCCATTTTCGCCAATGTCGAGACCAGCGTCTTCGAGACCATGTCGCGTTTGGCGCGCGAGCGGGAAGCGATCAATCTCGGCCAAGGCTTTCCCGACGATCCCGGCCCCGCCGACGTGCGCGCCAAGGCCGCGGAGGCGGTGATCGACGGCTGGAATCAATATCCGCCGATGATGGGCCTCGCCGAGCTGCGCGAGGCGGTCGCCGCGCACTACAAGCGCTTCCAAGGCCTCGATCTCGACCCCAACGCCGAGATCATGGTCACGTCCGGCGCGACCGAGGCCCTGGCCGGCGCCTTGCTTGCCTTGATCGAGCCGGGCGACGAGGTCGTGCTGTTCCAGCCGATGTACGACGCCTATCTGCCGCTGGTCAGACGCGCCGGCGGCGTTCCACGCTTCGTCACCTTGCGGCCGCCGGATTGGCGAATCAGGGAAACCGATCTCGCTCAAGCCTTTTCCGACCGCACGCGCGTCGTGCTTTTCAACAATCCGCTCAATCCGACGGGCGTCGTCTATGACCGCGAGGCGCTCGCTTTGCTCGCCCGCTTCTGCGTCAAGCACGACGCGATCGCGGTCTGCGACGAAGTCTGGGAGCATGTCCTTTTCGACGGCCGCGCGCATATTCCGCTGATCGCCCTGGAAGGCATGCGCGAACGGACGGTGAAGATCGGCTCGGCGGGCAAGATTTTCTCGCTGACCGGCTGGAAGGTCGGCTTTGTCTGCGCCGCGCCGGCGGTGATGAAGGCGCTGGCCAAGGCGCATCAATTCATCACCTTCACCACGCCGCCCAATCTGCAAAGCGCCGTCGCCTATGGCCTCGGCAAGGAGGATGGCTATTTCCTGGCGATGCGCGCCGCCTTGCAGCGCAGCCGCGACCGTTTCAGCCGTGGCCTTGCCGAATGCGGCTTCACCGTTCTGCCCAGCGCCGGCACTTATTTCGTCAGCATCGATATCGCACCGCTCGGCCGGCGCGATGATGTCGCCTTCTGCACCGAACTCGTGAAGGAGCATGGCGTCGCGGCCATTCCGGTCTCCGCCTTCTATGCCGAGGACGCCGTGACGACAGTGGTGCGCTTCTGCTTCGCCAAAAAGGATGCGACGCTCGACGGCGCCCTGGCGCGGCTCGGCAATGTCCGGCCGCTTTGAGCCGATCATGAAGCGCGCTCTCGCGACGCTCGCCATCGCCTTGTACGCCTCCGGCGCAGTCGCGGCCCAGCAATCGCCATTCGCGCCGCCGCCGAAGCCGCAGCCGCATTTCATCCGCCTGCTGGCGTTCGGCGATTATTTCGACGCCAATGCGCTGGCCGAATTCGAAAGAAGCAGCGGCCAGCAGATCGCGTATGATGCTTATGGCGCGGCGAGCGAGATCGCCGCGAAAATGCGCGAAGGCCATTACGACCTCGTCGTTCTGCCGGGCCCGGCCTTGCGCGAGGAGATCGCCGCCGGCGCGCTGCAGAAGATCGACAAGGCGCGGCTGAATAACGCCGGCGCCGTCGCGCCGCGCGTTGCGGCCAAGCTCGAAGCTTATGATCCGTCCGGCGCCTACGCCTTGCCCTATATGTGGCTCGCCACCGGGCTTTTGCTCGACGAGGGCAAGATCCAGGCGCGGCTCGGCGCCGGGCCGGTTTCTTGGGGCCTGATCTTCTCGCCCGATCTGGCGCGCCGCTTCGCCGATTGCGGCGTCGCAACGCCTGACGATCGCGACAATATGTTCATGGCGGCCTGGCGCTATATGGGCGTCAATCCGGCGCGGCTCAACGCCGTCGAGATCAAGCGCGCCGGCGACATTCTGATGCGCCTCAAAATGGGCGCGCGCGCCTTTTCCTCGCCCGATATCGACGGGGCGCTCGCCAACGGCTCGGCCTGCGTCAGCGTCGGCGCCGAGATCGACGCCAACCGCGCCATGGAGCGGGCGAAGCAAAGCGGCCACGCGATCGCGGTGCGCTTCGTCATCCCGCGAGAGGGCGCGCCGATGTCGATCGATTCGTTCGCCATTCCGAAGGACGCGCCGCATCCCGACGACGCCTATGCGCTGCTCGATTTCCTGCTGCGGCCCGACATCGCGGCGCGCAACGCCCGCGCCACCGGCGTTTCGAGTGGCGAGAACGGCGGCGACGAAGAAGAGTTCAAGCGCCTTTCGCCGGAAGGCGCGATCAGCCCCGCTCTCGAAACGCTGGTCGATCAGGAATGGACGCGGATCAAGGGCGGCGAGAAAGAGGGGACGAGCGGTAAAAAGACCAATCCGCATATCCTCACGATCGAGCCGCGCGGCGGCAAGGCCAAACGCGCGCCGCGCCCGCGTCGGTAGATCCCCTCGCTTCGCAGCGGGGAGAAGGGTTTATAGGAGACTCATTTGACGATCACCGGCTCCTGTCTCTGCAAGCAAGTGCGCTATTCGATCGCCGCCGCGCCATTGATCACGCGCGCCTGCTGGTGCCGCGTCTGCCAATATTTCGCCGCCGGCAATGCGGCGATCAGCGCCTGTTTCAAGCGGGACGCGGTGACGATCGAGGGCGAGACGAAGGACTATGTCAGCATCGCCGATAGCGGCGCAACGATGCATCGCCGCTTCTGCCCGACCTGCGGCGTGCATCTCTTCAGCGAAGCCGAATCGCGGCCACATCTGATCTTCGTGCGCGTCGGAACGCTGGACGATCCCGAGCTTGTCCGGCCAATGGCGAATATCTGGACCGCCTCCGCGCCGTCCTGGGCCTGCATGGACGAAGGCCTGCCCCGCTTCGAAGGCCAGCCGCCGCCGGCCGGGTGAGCGTATCCTCCCCCGTCGAAGACGGGGGAGGGGGACCGCGCGTCAGCGCGGTGGAGGGGCCGCTGAGTCGGGGATTATTCTGATGGGCCGCGTCCCCCCCCGCCCGCCATGCTTCGCATGGTCCCCCTCCCCCGCTTCGCGGGGGAGGATAGGAGCCGCGCATGCGCTTTCGGCGTTCA
>DATGLU010000482.1:0-3247 GCA_035294045.1 Roseiarcus sp.
CATCAGCCGGCGCGCGGCGTGCGCGGCCATCGAGACATGGTCCTCCTGGTTGGCGGAGGTCGGGATCGAATCGACGCTCGCCGGATAGGCTCTGCTCTTGTTCTCCGATACGAGCGCGGCGGCGGTGACCTGCGGGATCATGAAGCCCGAATTGAGGCCCGGCTTCGGCGTCAAGAAAGCCGGCAGGCCGGAAAGGGCCGGGTCGACCAGCATGGCGATGCGGCGCTCGGCGAGCGAGCCGATCTCGCAGACGGCGAGCGCCATCATATCGGCGGCGAAGGCGACCGGCTCGGCGTGGAAATTGCCGCCCGACAAAGCCGCGTCGTCCTCGGCGAAAATCAGCGGGTTGTCGGAGACGCCGTTCGCCTCGTCCGCCAAGGTCGCCGCCGCTTGCCGCAGCACATCGAGCGCCGCGCCCATCACTTGCGGCTGGCAGCGCAGGCAATAGGGGTCCTGCACGCGCTCGTCGCCGACAAGATGCGAAGCGCGGATCGCGCTGCCTTGCATCAGGCTGCGCAGAGCCTCGGCGACTTCGATCTGGCCGCGATGCTTGCGCAAAGCGTGGATGCGCGGATCGAACGGCGCGTCCGAGCCGCGCGCCGCGTCGGTCGCCAGCGCGCCGGTCGCGAGGGCCGAACGGAAAAGCGTTTCCGCCTCGAACAAGGCGGCCAAAGCGTGGGCGGTCGAGAATTGCGTGCCGTTGAGCAGCGCGAGGCCCTCTTTCGGCCCAAGCTCGAGCGGCGCCAGGCCGGCCTCGGCGAGCGCCTGCGGCGCAGAGACGCGCCGGCCGCTCGCATAGGCCTCGCCGACGCCGATCATCACGGCGGTCATATGGGCGAGCGGCGCGAGATCGCCGGAGGCGCCGACCGAGCCTTGCGCCGGCACGACGGGAATGACCGAGCGTTCGAGCATCGCCTCAAGGAGAGCGAAAGTGTCAGTTCGTACCCCCGACGCGCCTTGCGCCAGCGAAGCGAGCTTCAGCGCCATCATCAGCCGGACGATCGCTTCCGGCGTCGGCGCGCCGATTCCGGCGGCATGGGAAAGAACGATGTTCCGCTGCAGCTTGGCGAGGTCCGCCGCCTCGATCCTGACGCTGGCGAGCTTGCCGAAGCCGGTGTTGAGCCCATAGACCGGCTCGCCCTTGGCGACGATCCGCGCCACCGCGGCGGCGCTGGCCGCGACTTTCTCGCGGCACGAAGGATCGAGCGCCAGTCCGCCACCGCGATAGATCGCCCGCCAATCGGCGAGCGCGGCTTCGCCGGGCTTGATCGCCTTCGCGCTCATCGGCCTCTCCAAATCCTGGCGTGCAAAGGATTGAAGCCGAGGCGATAGACGAGCTCGGCCGGCCGCTCGATATTCCAGATCGCCAGATCCGCCCATTTGCCCGCTTCGAGCGTTCCCGTCTCGGCGGCAAGGCCGAGCGCGCGCGCCGCCTCGCGGGTGACGCCGGCGAGGCATTCCTCCACCGTCATCCGGAACAGAGTCGCCGCCATGTTCATCGCCAGCAGAAGCGAGGTCAGCGGCGAGGTGCCGGGATTGCAATCGGTCGCGACGGCCATTTTGACGCCATGCTTGCGGAACAGATCGATCGGCGGGCGCTGCGTCTCGCGAATGAAATAATAGGCGCCCGGCAGCATCACCGCGAGCGTTCCGACCGCCGCCATCGCGGCGACGCCGTCCTCGTCGGCATATTCGAGATGATCGGCGGAGAGCGCGCCGAAGCGCGCGGCGAGCGCCGCGCCGTGCAAATTGGACAATTGGTCGGCATGCAGCTTGACCGGCAGGCCGTGAGCGCGCGCCGCGGTGAAAACGCGAGCGATCTCGTCGGGCGAGAAGGCGACGCCTTCGCAAAAGCCGTCGACCGCGTCGGCAAGGCGGTCGCGGGCGATGCAGGGGATCATCTCGCCGACGATCTTATCGACATAGCCGCTCCGATCGTCGCGCATTTCGGGCGGCAGCGCATGGGCGCCGAGGAAGGTCGTGCGGATCGCGACCGCGCGCTCGTCCGCCAGCCGGCGCGCGGCGCGCAGCGCTTTCGCCTCGTTTGCAAGATCGAGCCCGTAGCCGGACTTGATCTCCACCGTGGTCGCGCCTTCGGCGATCAGCGCGTCAAGCCGGGGCAGGGCCTCGCCGACAAGCTCGGCTTCGCTCGCCGCGCGCAGCGCCTTCACCGACGAGACGATGCCGCCGCCGGCCCGCGCGATCTCTTCGTAGGAGGCGCCGGCGAGGCGCAATTCGAATTCCTGAGCCCGGTTGCCGGCGAAGACCAGATGGGTGTGGCAATCGATCAGGCCGGGCGTGATCCAGCGGCCTTCGCAATCCTCGGCGTTCGCCAGCAGGGCCGCCGGCGCTTCGCGTTCCGGGCCGGCATAGACGATGCGGCCATCTTGCGCGGCGAGCGCGCCCGGCTCGATAATCCCAAGCCCGGGCGAGCCGGCGGCGAAAGTCGCCAGGCGCGCATTGCGCCAGACGCGCGTTTCAGCCGGTTGCGCCGCCATCGCCGGGGTCCTGTTGTCTGTCCGCCGAGATAATGTATAGACATAATCCTGAGGGGGCAAGGCGCTGATGAAAGCCGTGCACGCGAAAGACGCGCTGACGCCGCGGGGCTGGGCGAGCGATGTGCGCCTGGTCCTGGCGGACGGGACGATTCGCGCCGTCGAGATCGGCGTTCCGCCGCAGCCCGACGATGAGCGTTGCGGAGCGCTCGTTCCCGGCATGCCCAATGTGCACAGTCACGCCTTCCAGCGCGGCATGGCCGGACTGGCGGAAACGCGCGGCCCCGCGTCGGACAATTTCTGGACCTGGCGCGAGGCGATGTACCGTTTCGCGCTCGCCATGACGCCCGACGATGTCGAGGCGCTGGCCGCCATGCTCTATGTCGAGATGATTGAGGCCGGCTTCACCAGGGTCGGCGAATTTCACTATTTGCATCACGACCGCGACGGCCGGCCTTATGCGGCGATCGGCGAAATGGCCGCGCGCATCGCCGCCGCGGCGAGCCAGAGCGGCCTGCGCCTGACTTTGCTGCCTTGCTTCTACGCCCATTCGACATTCGGCGGCGCGCCGCCGCGCCCCGAGCAGCGGCGCTTCATCTGCGATCTCGATCAATTCGCGCGAATTCTCGAAGAAGCGCGCCGGGCGGCGGCGCCGCTGTCCGGCTCGGCGATCGGGCTCGCGCCGCATAGTCTGCGCGCCGTCGCGCCGGAAGAGTTGTCGGCGCTCGTCGCGATGGCCGGCGAAGCGCCGA
>DATGLU010000483.1:0-2214 GCA_035294045.1 Roseiarcus sp.
CCGCAAGCGGGAGAGGGGGCGCGCCGCGCGCTGTAACTGCGGTCGCCGACCGCGGCTACAAGGGATTGCCGCCGGCGGCCGCGATCCCTTCTCCCGCTTGCGGGAGAAGGTGGCCCGAAGGGCCGGATGAGGGTCAGCCGCAGCGCTCGCCATCAACTCAATCCTAAGCGCCGTCCGGCTTGATGAAGACGAGCATGGCGGCGATCGCGGCGACGAGCAGCGCGGCGAAGAGGCCGAAAGCGGCGGCGATCGAGGCGTATTTGGCGATCGCGCCCATGGCGAGCGGCGCCGGCACGCGGGGAACTGCGGTGAGCAGCGCGACCGTCGACAAGGCCGCCGAATGCGCGAAGCTCGAGCGCTTGACCGCGAGCGCGAAGCCGCAGGGCACGACCGCGCCGCAGCCGAAGCCGATGATCGCGAAGCCCAAAACGCTGCCGGCGAAGCCGAGATCGACCGCGACGATCAGGAAGCCGATCGCCGCGACGGCGAGAGAGGCGACGATCATCCGCCGGTCGCCGAAGATCAGCCGCGGCCGGTCGACGAAGAAGCGCATCAGCGCCTGACAGCCGGCGAAGAAGCCGGCGCCGAGCCCCGCGATCGCGGCAAGGCGCGGCGCCTCGGCCTGCAGCAGCGTCGCCGACCAGGTCATCGCCGCGACCTCGCCGGCGATCGAGACGCCGACGACGAGGCCGATGACGACCAAGGTGCGCGAGAACAGGACTGCGCCGTCCCTATGCGCCGCGCTCGCTCTGTCGAGGCCGCGATCAGGCGTCGCCGCGAAGACGGCGCCGGCGGCGAGAAGACCAGCGGCGACGATCAGCAGCGCCGAGGCCCAGTCGCCGAGATTGACCGCGATCAGGCTGCCGAGGATCGCGCCGACCGAGAGGCCGCAAGAGGCGCAGGCGTGAAAGGTCGCCAGCGTCGTGCGGCCGAGATCGTGCTCGACGCGCGTCCCTTCCGAATTCATGATTACGTCGAGCAGGCCGGCGAAGAAGCCGAACGCGACGAGGCCGACGAAAACGAAGGCGACGGACGGCGCGAGCAACAGCCCGGCCGTCGCCGCGCCCAGCAGCGGCGCGAGGGCGAGCATCGACTGGCGCAAGGTGAGGTAGCGGCTCACCAAGCCGCCGCTCGACATGGCCGCGAGATAGACGATGGCGAACAGCGTCATGGCGACGCCGAAAAGCGGCGCGCTCATGCCGACGCGCTGCAGGATGCTCGCCGAAGCGCCGGACCACAGGCCAAGGCCGAGGCCAAGGACGAAGAAGACGATCGCAATGGCGGCGCGCGCGCTGAGCAGGCTCTGCGGCTTGGCGCGGCCCGCGGCGAGGGATTGCGAGTTCATCGGCAGTCGGCCGTCGCGCTCCCCTTCTCCCCGCTTCGCGGGGAGAAGGTGGCCGCGAAGCGGCCGGATGAGGGGCAGCGCCGAGCGTGCCGATTGGCGCTTCGCAGGGTGCGTACCTTCCGAGTCCTGCGCAGCCCCTCATCCGGCCCTTCGGGCCACCTTCTCCCCGCAAAGCGGGGAGAAGGGAATATCGCGCGTTCCGTACGCATGATCTCTAAAAATCCGTCTTCACGCCGCCTTCGGCCTTGCGGCGGACGACGAAGGCTTCCAGCGCCTCGCGGCGCTCCGCCGCCATCGGCGGGGCGACATAATGTTCGAGGCGCTCCTTGTAGAGGCGGTGCGCGGCGTCATAGGCGGTCGGCGAGCCGGCCTCGCGCCATGTCTCGTAATTGCGCCAGTCGGAGATCATCGGCGCGAAGAAGGCGTTGCGGTAGCGCGCCTTGGTATGCTCCGCGCCGAAATAGTGGCCGCCCGGCCCGACCTCGCGCATCGCGTCGAGCGCCAGCTCGCTCTCTTCGACCGAGACCGGACGCAGGAAGTCCTCGACCATGGCGAGAAGGTCGGCGTCGAGCGCCATCTTCTCGAACGAGGCTTGCAAGCCGCCCTCCATCCAGCCGGCGCCGTGCATCATCAGATTGACGCCGCCCATGATCGCGCCCCAGAGCGAGAAGACGCTCTCGTACGCCGCCTGCGCGTCGAGCGAGTTGGCGGCGTTGGTGTTCGACGAGCGGTACGGCAGCCCGTAGCGCCGCGCCAATTGGCCGCCGATGATCGCGGTCTTCATATATTCGGGCGTGCCGAAGGCTGGCGCGCCGGATTTCATGTCGACATTCGAGGTGAAGCCGCCATAGACGAAGGGCGAGCCGGGC
>DATGLU010000484.1:0-2411 GCA_035294045.1 Roseiarcus sp.
TGACAAATCGCGCCGCGCCGACCATATAGGGCCCGGCGGACGCAGTCCTTTCAGGGCGTTCGCCTGGGTATTTTAAGGAACCGGCGCAAGGCGCCGCATGGAGCGCTTGACGATGGCGTCGGCAGCCGAACAGCTTGCAGCGAATATCAATTGGGCCGCCTTCGGCAAGGCGGAGGAGCTGAAGAAGCGGATCTGGTTCACGCTCGGCGCTTTGGTCATCTATCGGCTCGGCACCTACATTCCGCTGCCCGGCATCAACGCCGACGCCTTTCAGGCGGCCTTTCTCGGCCAGAAGCAGGGAATTCTCGACCTCTTCAACATGTTCTCGGGCGGCGCCGTTCAGCGCATGGCGATTTTCGCGCTGAACATCATGCCGTACATCTCTGCGTCGATCATCATCTCGCTCCTCACGTCGGTGGTGCCGTCGCTCGAAGCGCTGAAGAAGGAAGGCGAGGCCGGCCGCCGGACGATCAACCAATATACGCGCTGGCTCTGCGTGGTCCTGGCGGTGTTCCAGTCCTACGTGATCGCGGTCGGCCTTGAAGGCCGAGCGAATATCGTCGCCGAGCCGGGCCTCCTGTTCCGCCTGTCGACCGTGGTCACGCTGACCGGCGGCACGATGTTCCTCGTCTGGCTCGGCGACCAGATCACGACGCGCGGCGTCGGCAATGGCTCGTCGCTGATCATCATGGCGGGCATCGTGGCGCGCCTGCCGACCGCGATCGTGCAGACATTCGAGCTCGGCCGGCAAGGCACGATCTCGACCACCCTGGTGCTCGGCGTGGTCATCATGGCGATCGTCGTCATCGGCTTCATCGTGTTCATGGAGCGCGCCCAGCGGCGCGTGCCGATCACCTATCCGAAGCGCCAGGTCGGCAATCGGATGTACGAGGGCCAGAGCTCGTTCTTGCCGCTCAAGCTCAACACGTCCGGCGTCATTCCGCCGATCTTCGCCTCCTCGCTTTTGCTCATGCCAGCGACGGCCGCGAATTTCGCGCAGAATAGCGGCGGCGTCGGCATTCTGGCGACAATCTCGACGCTGCTCGGCCGGGGCAGTCCGCTCTACATCCTCTGCTATGTCGGCCTGATCGTCTTCTTCGCCTTTTTCTACACGGCGACGGTGTTCAACCCCGCCGACACCGCCGACAATCTCAAGAAACATGGCGGCTTCGTGCCCGGCGTGCGGCCCGGCGAGCGCACGGCGCAATTCATCGATCAGATTCTGACGCGGATCACCGTGATCGGCGCCCTCTATCTGTCGCTGATTTGTCTTTTGCCGGAATTGTTGATTTCATCGACCGGCCTGCCATTCTATTTCGGCGGCACGTCGCTTTTGATCGTCGTCAATGTGACCATGGACACGGTCGCGCAAATCCACGGCCACCTCCAGGCGCATCAATATGAAGGCCTCATCCGCAAGGCGAAGCTCAGGGGGAGGAAGAAATGAGGTTGATCCTGCTCGGGCCGCCGGGCGCGGGCAAAGGCACCCAGGCGGCGCGGCTGGTGCAGAAATACGGGATCCCTCAACTCTCAACCGGCGACATGCTCCGCGCAGCGGTGAATGCGGGCACGCCGATCGGCCTTAAAGCCAAGGCGATCATGGATTCCGGCTCGCTCGTGCCGGACGAGGTGGTGGTCGGCATCATCGCGCAGCGCGTGGAAAAAGACGACGCGCGGCGCGGCTTCATTCTCGACGGTTTCCCGCGCACGGTCGCTCAGGCCGAGGCGCTGGACAAAATTCTCGCTGAGAAGGACCTCAAGCTCGATGCGGCGATCGAGCTGCAAGTCGACGCCGGCAAGCTTGTCGAGCGAATCATGCGCCGCGCCGAGGAGACGAAAGCCGCCGGCCAGCCAGTGCGCAAGGACGACGATCCGGCGGTGTTTCAGACCCGGCTCGACGCCTATCGCCGCGACACCGCCGCCGTGACGCCCTATTACGACGCCAAGGGCCTGTTGCGCCGGGTGGACGGCATGGCCCCGATCGACAAGGTTTCGAAAGCGATCGACGACATTGTCGGCCGCGTCGAACAGCGCGTTTAAGGGGCGCGTCGCTTAAGCTGGAGCGCGAATGATCAGCGTCGCGGCTCACCCTCATCCGGCGCTTCGCGCCACCTTCTCCCGCAAGCGGGAGAAGGCTGGGGCGGGGCGATGCGCGAAACCTGACCTATACGGAGCGCTCACCCGTTGGACGACGCGATGAGCGAGCCTGAAGTCATCGCCGAGCGGCGCGGGCGGGCGGGCTTCATCACGCTCAATCGGCCGAAGGCGCTGAACGCGCTCAATCTCGGCATGGTGCGAGCCATCGCGGCCGCGCTCGACGCGTTCGAACAGGACGATCAGGTCGCGCGCGTCGTCGTCGCGGGGGCAGGGGCGCGCGCCTTTTGCGCGGGCGGCGACATCAGGCTGCTTTA
>DATGLU010000485.1:0-6064 GCA_035294045.1 Roseiarcus sp.
CGGCGCCGCCGCCGGAGGCGGTGGCCGCATCGACGTTGAACGAGGTCGCGCCCGCAATCGCCGCGACGACGCGCGTCGAAACGGCGAGGACGATCGCGCGGTTCGGTATTTGTTGGCTGGAAAGGGACGAAGCGCCCGAACAGGCGATCGTATCTTCTATGACGCCCATCTGGAGGGTCGAGCCATAGCCGCCATGCGCCTGGAGGCTGCCCAAGACGTCGAGCGGCGCGCCGGGACTGGCTGTGCCGATGCCGACGCTGCCGCCAAACGACGCCACGCCCGGCGCGGCGAGCGTGTTGAAGCCGGATTGGTCGACGATCGTCCAAGCATTGGCGCCGTTGCTCTCGAGCGCGACGAAGCCGAAAGCTTGCGCAATCACCGCGCTGCTCGCGCCGTTGATCGTGTCGGCGCCGGCGCGGCTGATCGTGATCGTCTTGCTCGTCGAACAAGCGCCGGATTCGTCGACGACGAGCAGAACCGCGCCGGTTGGATAGGCGGCCGCCGCCGGCAGGCTCGCCGTCCGCGCCGCGCTGAGCGCCGTATACGCCACCTGGCGGTCGGTGATCTTGACCGCGTAATTGGCGTCGGCGACAGCGGAGCGGCTTTCGAGCGCGTGCGGCCAGCCGCCCGCGGTCGCGCCGTCATGGATATGCAGCCGCATCGTATCGGTCGCCGGCGTCGGCTCGCCTTGCGCGCCGACAAAAGACGCGATCTGAGCCTGCGTTCCCCGTCTGAGTTGAAGCTGTTCGCTCATTGCGCAACTCCCAAATCGGCGGCCTCGAATGCGGCGCCCGGCGCCGCGCCGAAATTGTCGAAGACGGAGGCGGCGATATCGGCCGTTCCCAGATCGGCCGGCAAGCCGCTCTGAAGCTGGGCGAGAATCGGATTGGCGGCGCCGGCGCCTTGCGTCGCGTAGGAATAGGCGGCGCAATCGGCGAGGCTTTGTAAGCCCGAATAGAAGACGTTGAAGCTCTGGAATTTCAGATAGAGCTTGGCCCCGATATAGCTCGCCGGCAGATCGTATTTGACGACGGCTTCGTCGAGACGGAAGAACGGCGCGTTCGCCGCATGCGCCGCCGGCGCCGAGCCATACATGCCGCGCTGCAAGCCGGAGAGATTGTAGGAATAGAGCGCGGCGAGCGTCGCCGTCTCGTAGGCGAGGAGCTCGCTGTCGATGAGGGCGAGCGTGACGCCTTGCTGCGCCGAGGCGCGCGTCGTTCCGTCGAGCTGGCCGTCGCTCTCCGCCAGGTTGACGGACAGCGTATTGACCGCGTCCCAGCCGCTGACCGCGCTGATCGGCCCCGTCAAGATCCCCTGCCGCATCGGCTGGGTGATCGTGCCGATCTGCGTGTACGTCACATTGTCAGTCGAGGCCCAGACATAGGCGCCGCCCCAAATCGGATCGGCGTGGCCGCCAGAGCCGCCTGAAGCGCCGACCCAAAGCTGCGGAACGCCGCCGGTCAAAAGCGGCGGCGGCTCATAGATCAGCGGCGCGTTGACCGGATCGGGGACGATTCCCTGGTTGAGCGAGGCGCCGGCCGGAATCTGGGTGGGATAGAGATTGGGCGTCGAGACGCCGATCGTCATCTCTTCGGCTGCAACAGTGAGGATGCCGCCATCGTCCTCTTCGATCGAGACGATGCGCACGGGATAGGCGGCGAGGCCGAGATTGGCGTCGGTGATCGCCACCACGTCCATCGGATCGAGAAGGCAATATTCCCACGACAATTTGAAGGTGAGATGCGCCCGCACATAAAGGCTGCGCTGCAGGATCGCCTGCGCCGCCATCGCCCCGACCAGGCTCGGATCGCAGATTTCATGCGCGGTGATGGTCGGGCCGACCAGAGGGCCATAGAGCTCGATCTGCGATTGATCGCGCGCTTCGACCGTCTGCATCGCGTATTGATTGGTCCGGGCCGAGACTTCGAGGCGCTGGATGGTCGGCAGCGAGAACGGATCGAGCCGCGCGACCAACACC
This sequence comes from Roseiarcus sp., assembly GCA_035294045.1. Classification (GTDB taxonomy): domain Bacteria; phylum Pseudomonadota; class Alphaproteobacteria; order Rhizobiales; family Beijerinckiaceae; genus Roseiarcus. Next base: position 1,979 of record DATGLU010000485.1, read on the forward strand.
GGATCGTCATTGCTATGGGCGAGGACAAAATCGTTGTCGGTGAGGTCGTAGATCGGCGCGATGGCCGGATTGAACGTATAGCCGTTCCCGGTCGCCGGAGAATCGCCATAGGGAATGAATCGGAGCCGCCCGCCGCTCCAGACGGCGGCGCAGTTGAGGACTTGCAGCCAGCGCGCCAGGACGCTGGACGCTTGCTCCTGATCGATCAGCGCCGGGCTGAAGCATAACCCCATCGCCCGGCAATAGGTCTGGAGCGAGGAATCGCCCGAGGCGCCGAACAAGGTCGAGGCGTCGATGCTGGCGCCGTCGAAGCCAAGCCCATATTGCGGATTGATCAGGAAGTCGCTGATGACTTGCGCCGGGTCGGCGTCGATTCCGTTGATCCCGGTGCCGGCGAGAATGCCGATCACCTCGAAATTGTGATTGCCGATATTGGCCGAGGAGCCGAGCCCATAGCTCGCCGCGCAGATAGTGGCCGTGCCCTGATAGGCGAGCGCCTGATTGGGATAGGCGGGGGCAAGATAGCCCCAGGTCGTTTGCGGCGTCGCGCCGTTGAACAGCGTCAGGCCGAGCTCGGCGAGCGTGTAGGTCGATTGATCCCGCCAGATGATCCCCATGCCGCCGATCGGCCCCTCGGCGAGGCCCATAATGATGTCGGCCGTGTAATTGTAGCTCGTCGTGACTTTCGAGCCGCCGCCGCCCTTGCCGGTAGATTTGGTCTCGACCGGATTGGCCTTGAAGTTCTGGTACCAAAGGACGTTGGCGGCGAGCTTGTTCTGGCCCCAGACGATCGGCACCGGCAGCGTGTTGACCGAGGTCTGAAGCTGCAAGCCGGTATAATCCGGCGTGACGGCGCGCTTGGATTTGGCGGTGCGCAGGAAGCTCACGAGTCCGTGCTCCACAAGCTGAAATAGCGTGCGTCGGCGAGCCGCGCCGCGAGCTCGGCGTTGCGCCCAACCTCCTCCTCCAGCACGATCTTGGCCGGATGGAAGGCGTGGACGATGGTCAAGCCGCTGTAGCCGCGGTCGCCGACCGCGCCTCCCGTGACGATCCCGCCATGGCTGTAGCAACGTCCATAGCGGAAGAGGACGATGTCGCCCGGCTCGGGGCGCGCCACGGCATGCGCCCGCGCCAGCAAGTGGCCGAGATAGCGCTCCTCGCCGCGATGCAGATGCCAATCCGGCGCGTAAGGGCGCGGATCGAACGGTTCGACCAGCCCGAGATCGACAAAGACGCGGACCAGCAGCATGCCGCAATCCACGCCGACGCCTTTGACATCCGCGCAGTTGTGATAAGGCGTGCCGATCCATTCGCGCGCGGCGGCGACGACCGCGGCGCGGACGGGGGATGGGGGCATGCGGAGCGAGCCTTCTGAGCGTTGGCGTTGGGTGAATTACAGCCTTTGAACCGGCGCTAGGGCTCTCTGCATGGCCCCGGCCAGGGCCATATGCTTCGGGTTCTCTATCGTGAACGGCTCTTCACAAAGCGTGTAAAGAGTCCCGCCATCGGCGAGGACTTCGACTCCGACGCCCTTAGGCGCAGTGACTAACCGGGCTTGTGAAGGCGGAAGATAGGTTATCCATCCTTCCCAAGGGGAAAAAAGCCTTTTCTGGCCGGACGGACCGATTTGACTGCGCTTGCAATCGAAGTACCGGAAGCAGTCTACCGACGCCTCTTGTACATTCCACTCCTCGATCGCCACGCGCATCACCAGCCGCAAATTGCTCGCGGTCCACGGTTGTCTCGTGTCGGCTCGCCTCTCACTGGGTACTATGACCAGATGGTTGCGGTGAGGATTTTCGCTCCCAAACGCTCCAACCTGCATATCGATAAGCGCCGCATCAGGTCTGCGCGCTTGATTTGTCATCCGGACGCGAAACCCAAGTTCCATGATAACCTTGTCAGGAGGATAATCATAAAAATATCTATTCACGTTAAAAAGCCGGCCTAACTGCTTTTGATCCGCCGATAAGCCGCATTTATCCCAATTGCGAAATGCGCCATCAATCGAGGCAAGGCGCCCCATTGTTTTCATTAGGCGCACAGCACATGACTCAGCATCTTCTTGCCGGCTGCCCCACCAGCATTGAAGCGCGTACGTTTCTTCGCTCATGGCGGCGTTCCGATTGGATCATAAATTACTTCAATGCGAAAATAATTATGTTCAGACACATAGCGTTTGATCAGCTTTGTGACGCCTTTACTTTGGACGTGCCACTCGACTTTCCGATCTCCAGCCTCCGCTGCAATTTCGCTGCGGTCGATCTGACGTTCCAAGCTATCTCCGCCTGTGAACCAGTCAAACCAATTGCCGTCTTCGGCTATAAAATTTCCGCGTCCGGCAGTCGCCTGCAATAGAAGGCCCTTCTTTTCTTCGACGCATCCATCGAACTTAACCCCGTTAAACTTCACCGCAAGCCCTGGCGGAAGACGGGTCACTTTCGATTGATACTCGATCGAATTCTTCGACCAACCCTTATTCGATTCGGGGGTAGGATCGGGGCAGAGTTTTGGCTCTTCCTTTGTGCGGCTTATCGCAGAGGGCTTTGTTCGCGCGATCGCAGCGGCGGCGCCAGCCGCCGTATCTCGTTCCTGCTTATTCTCATCCTCCTCCGCTTGCGAAGCGGCCTCGACATCCATGATGAGGACGCCATTTGCAACCCGAGCGAAGGGCTTGCCGGCGCGATCGTGGAAGACGCCCTGAAGATCCATATGGCCTTCGGCCACTGTGACCCACTGGCCGTTGATCAGCCTATGAAGAAGGAGAACACCTTCGTCCTGAAGCCACTCATATTTGAGATCGGTTCGGCCTGGAACCTGACCCTCGGCGATCGGCAATTTCGAGGGCGCGGGCACGAGCAACATGCCGAACAAAAGGACAGGCTCCGCCGCTCCCAAAGCGATCTGCGCCAGGCGCGCAAGAATCCGCAGCGCGATGTTCCTGGCAAAGAAAGAGCCCGCTTCGGCCAAGCCTGCCCTTGCCGGGACGGCTAATGTTGCCGCAGCGGCAACACTCGGTCGGCCAGCCGGTTCCGGTGAACGAACAGAGGCGTCGGGTACGCTCGTCTGGCCCTGCGGAGACATGGTCTCCTGCTGCGCCCCGTCTTCGGAGGTCCACTGACCGCTTAGCCGCCCATTGCCGGCCGGCACGCGTGGTTGATTGGGGCTGTATTTGCGAATTGTTTCGTCAGACGGCGCAGGGAGATCAAGCGCCTTAAAAATTGTTTCCGGCGTCACGCCAGCGTGGAGCAATCGATCGGCCGCAAACAAGCGGCGGGTAGCAGGGTCTAGCGGGCCAAGGCGCGGCAGGCCCATAAGAGCCAGATGAACCAGGGCGCCGAGGTCGTCGCCTTTGGAGCGCTTATACAGCGCGCAGCGGAGATGCGCGGAAGCTCGCCCGCCAATCGGCCGGCGAAATGCGGCGGCGAGAAGGGCGGCCGGCCGAAAGGCGCACGCTCGCTTTTCGGCTGGTTTAGGAAAATCTCTCAGAGCCAGCGCGATCTCAATCCCCGTTCCCCAGACCAGCGCGTCGCCGACAAAGGTCGGCGTCGGGTAGAACGGCGCGCTTTTGGCGCGCGCGGCCCACGCCTTCTCGATCTCTTCGACGAGCATGACGGCCTCGAATGCGGGGAAAAGGAGAGAGGAGGCGGCTTAAGCGCCGCCTCAATAGGCCACCTGGGGCGGCGGCACGTAAGGGAAGCCGCGGAAGTTGGCGAGATTGTTGAACCGCGTCTGGCAGGTCGCGCTGGTATGGTCGCAGCCGGCATAGACGGTGAAGGCGTCGCCTATAGCGGGCGCGGTCGGCAGCGGATAGATCAGGGCCAGCGACGTCCCGGCGACGACGTTCTTCACCGTCGCGCGCAAGTTGGCGTTGGCTCCGGACGTGAACACGATCGAGCCTTGCGCATGCGTCGCCGCCGCGCCGGCGAAATTGATCAGGCTCGCCGTCGAGCCGGCCCCGACCGTCCCGTTCGCGGCGTAGGTCCCGCGCGCCACGCCGCAGCCCGAATCGTAGAGCGTGTGCAGGCAGGTCGGCTGATAGAGATTGCGCGGCATGTCCATGTCGAGCAAAACAAGGTCGGAGGC
>DATGLU010000486.1:0-2491 GCA_035294045.1 Roseiarcus sp.
CGTTTCGCCAATGTGCTGAAGGCCCGTGGCGTCAAGAAAGGCGACCGCGTCACCATTTACCTGCCGATGATTCCCGAAGCGGCCTACGCGATGCTGGCCTGCGCCCGCATCGGCGCGATCCATTCGGTGGTGTTCGGCGGCTTCTCGCCCGACAGCCTCATCGGCCGCATCCAGGACTGCAAGTCGAATTTCCTCATCACCGCCGATGAGGGCCTGCGCGGCGGCCGCAAGGTGCCGCTCAAGGCCAATGCCGACGAGGCGCTGAAGCAATGCCCCGACGTCAAGACCGTGGTCGTCGTGCGCCGCACCGGCGGCTCGATCGGCTGGGTCGAGGGCCGCGACGTCTGGTATCACGAGGCGATGAGCGCGGCGTCGAAGGACTGCCCGCCGGCGGAGATGAGCGCCGAGGACCCGCTCTTCATCCTCTACACCTCCGGCTCGACGGGGAAGCCCAAGGGCGTGCTGCACACCACCGGCGGCTATCTCGTCTTCGTCGCCATGACGCACCAATATGTCTTCGATTATCACGACGGCGACATCTATTGGTGCACGGCCGATGTCGGCTGGGTCACGGGTCACAGCTATATCGTCTACGGCCCGCTCGCCAACGGCGCCACCACCCTCATGTTCGAGGGCGTCCCCAATTATCCCGACGCGTCCCGCTTCTGGCAGGTGGTCGACAAGCACAAGGTCAACATTTTCTACACCGCGCCGACCGCTTTGCGCGCCTTGATGGGCGCCGGCGAAGAGCCGGTGAAAAAGACCAGCCGCGCCTCGCTGCGGTTGCTCGGCTCGGTCGGCGAGCCGATCAATCCGGAAGCCTGGGAATGGTACCATCGCGTCGTCGGCGATCGCCGCTGCCCGATCGTCGACACGTGGTGGCAGACCGAGACCGGCGGCATCCTGATCACGCCGCTGCCCGGCGCGACCGCGCTCAAGCCCGGCTCGGCGACGCGGCCCTTCTTCGGCATTAAGCCCGAAATCGTCAATTCGGAGGGCAAGGTCCTCGACGGGGCCGGCGAGGGCAATCTCGTCCTCGCCGATTCCTGGCCGGGTCAGATGCGCACGGTTTACGGCGATCACGAGCGTTTCGTGCAGACCTATTTCTCGACCTATCCGGGCAAATATTTCACTGGCGACGGCTGCCGGCGCGACGAGGACGGCTATTATTGGATCACCGGCCGGGTCGACGACGTGATCAACGTCTCCGGCCACCGAATGGGCACGGCCGAGGTCGAGAGCGCCTTGGTCGCGCATGAGAAAGTCTCCGAAGCCGCGGTGGTCGGCTATCCGCACGACATCAAGGGCCAGGGCATCTATGCCTATGTGACGCTGATGACCGGCGAACAGCCGAGCGACCAACTCCGCAAGGAGCTCGTCGCTTGGGTGCGCAAAGAGATCGGGCCGATCGCCTCGCCCGACCTCATCCAATTCGCGCCCGGCCTGCCCAAGACGCGGTCAGGCAAGATCATGCGGCGGATTTTGCGCAAGATTGCGGAGAACCAGTATTCCGCCCTCGGCGACACCTCGACGCTGGCCGATCCGAGCGTGGTGACGGATTTGATCGAGAATAGGCAGAATCGCGGCGAGGCGTGAGGAGGCGCGACGCTTCGCCGTCATTGCGAGGAGCGAGGCGACGAAGCAATCCGCTCGCAGGGCTATGGCCTTGCGAGTGGATGCTTGCGCATCTCGCTGAGCCTACGGGGATATATCCTGAAACGCCGCAACGCCGCGGCGCCACGCGGTCCGATCGCCGTCAACCCGCCATAGCGCCAGCGTACGTTCGATCGACGAAGCGGCGGGCGGGTCCCTCCGCTTCGCTTCGGCCCTTCCGGGTGACTGCGATCGGCCGGCGCGGCATTTTGGCTATCAAGAGGTTTGGTGAGGAAGCCATCGTCGCGCGGAGGGGTCAAGGACCGCGGGCCATAGCTCTGAGTCCGGATAATTCCGCAAAGCTCGTTTTTGGCTCGCGACGCGAAGCGCTTGTCCTTGACGTCGAGGCCGATCTTAATGGCCAAGTTTTGGAGCGGGCGAAGGGAATCGAACCCTCGTATGCAGCTTGGGAAGCTGCCGTTCTACCATTGAACTACGCCCGCCTCGGCGAGGAAACTAGCGGAACCGGCGCGGCGGTCAAGAGCGCGGCGGAAGCCTTTACTTCTTCTCCTCTTCGAACCGATACCGGAAATCGCAATGGCTCGCGCCGCCCATGATCGTCTGGCTGCGCTTGAGCTTGATCGCGGGATTGTAGCCCTCGCAGAACGCGCCGTCGCGATTGCACGATAAAAGATGGCCGATCTCGCCGAGGCCCATTTCGCGGTAGGTTTCGGCATAGCGGCAGCGCGTGACGTTGAAGTCGAACACCTTCTCGTTCGCTTCGAGGAGCTCGATGCGCAGCGCGTCATCCTGGGTCCAGAGATGCTGGATGTCCTGGAAGGACTTCAAATCCGCGTCGCCCGGCGCCTTGGCGGCGAGCGCCCGGCCCGATTCGATC
>DATGLU010000487.1:0-10716 GCA_035294045.1 Roseiarcus sp.
GCGCTCCGAGATGCATATTCTCAAAATCGATGACGGGCGGCCGCTCTATCGCCGCCTCTCGGACGAATTGCGCGCTGAGATCGCCGCGCTCAAGCCGGGCGACAAGATCGCCAGCGAGCCCGAGCTCGCCCAGCGCCTGAATGTCAGCCGGTTCACCGTCGCCAAGGCGATCGAAGGCCTGGTCGACGAAGGGCTCCTCGTCCGCCGCCAAGGCAAGGGCACTTTCGTCGCCGCCCAGCCGCTGAAGCGGCTGCCCGGCCAATTGCGCAGTTTCACCGATTCCGTGGTCGCGGCCGGCCGGCGGCCGCGCAGCGAGCTCATCGCCTTCGGGCCGGTCGCCTGGACGCCGGAGACGCCCTATCCCGCCGATCAAGCGCTCGTCGCCTTGGATCGCCTTCGTTTCGCCGACGGCGCGCCCGTCGCCATCCACCATTCGGTTCTCTCGCAATCGGTCAGCGACGAATTGGGATTGAGCGCTTCGCGCGTCGGCAAGCCGGATTTCTCGCTTTATCGCGAAATGGAGCGCGCCGGCCTCGCCCTCGACCATTGCGTCGAGGTGCTGACGGCGCGCTTGCCCAAGCCCGAGGAGCGCGACCTTCTACGGCTCGGCGCGAGCGACGTCGTAATGGTCATCCAGCGCCAGACCTATGGCGTCGACGGACGGCTCCTTGACCATGTCGCCGCCATTCACGACTGCCGGCACTACAGCTACCAGGCGCTTCTGATGCGGCATCCGCACCGCGGGATTCCTCCCGCTTTGGCCATGAAGGAGAGTGGAGATGGGAAAATCGTACCTGAAGAAGTCTTGCCTGGCGTTCAGCGTTTCGGCCCTCGCTTTGGTCCTCAGCTTCGCGGCGCCCGTCGCTCAGGCGGCTGAGAAGGCGCCGGTGGCGCTGATCATCGCTCAAGGCGGCCTCGGCGATCAGTCTTATAACGATCTCGCCGACAAGGGCTTCAAGAAAGCGCTCGCCGAGACCAAGCTCGAAGGCAGGGAGGTCGAGTCGAAAGACGTTGTCGCCCAGGGCGAGAACATGCTGAGGCGCGCGGCCGATGGCGGCTTCGGCCTGATCGTCGATCTCGAATATTCGCATGGCGATGCGATCAAGACGGTCGCCAAGGATTATCCTAAAGTCGATTTCTCAATTCTCAACCTGGTCGAGCCGGGCGCCAATGTCGCCTCGGTCCTGTTCAAGGAGCAGGAAGGCTCGTACCTCGCCGGCGCGCTTGCCGCGATGGTCGCCTCCGATCCCAAGATCAAGGGGATCGGGCCGAAGCCGATCATCGGCGTGATCGGCGGCACCAAATCGGCCGGCATCGACAAGTTCATCGCCGGCTACATCCAGGGGGCGCATGACGTCGATCCGAAAGTCGAGGTCAAGGTCGCCTATTCGAACAATTTCGGCGATCCGGCGATCGGCCACCAGATGGCGAAGGCGATGTTCGACGAGGGCGCGAGCATCGTCTACCAGGTCGCTGGCGGCACCGGCATCGGCGTCATCCAGGCGGCCAAGGAGACGGGCCATTACGCGATCGGCGTCGATACCGACCAGGACGCGCTCGCCAAGGGCCATGTGCTGACCAGCATGATCAAGCGTACCGACCTCGCCGTCGAGACGGTGATCAAGGATTATGCGGCGGACAAATTCCCCGGCGGTCAAACCGTGACGCTCGGCTTGAAAGAGGACGGCGTCGGCCTGTCGCCGATGACCTATACCAAGGACCTGATTCCGGCCGCCGATCTCGCCAAGATCGACGAGTTGAAGAAGAAGATCATTTCCGGCGAGATCAAGGTCTGGGACGTCACCACGCAAGGCTATCCGAGCTGGTGGAAGCAGTAAGCGCAGGCTTTAGGAGCGCAAGGTGGTCAAGCCGGCGGTCCGGATCGGCGCGCGCGGCGTCACCCGCCGTTTCGGCGCCGTGATCGCCAATCACGCGATCGATTTCGCCGCCGCGCCCGGCGAAATCCGCGGCCTGGTTGGCGGCAACGGCGCCGGCAAGACCACGCTGATGCGCATCCTGCAAGGTCTCGAACAGCCCGACGAAGGCGCGGTGATCCTCAACGACGAGCCGGTTCGGCTCGCTGATCCCGCAGACGCCTTCGCCCGCGGCGTCGGCATGGTCCATCAGGAATTCATGCTGGTCGAGGATCTGACGCTGCTCGAGAATCTCATTCTTGGGCGCGAGCCGGCCGGCCCGGGCGGCGTCATCGATCGCGAGCGGGCGCTTGCCGAGGCGCTCCGGCTCGCCGCGTCGGCCGGCGTCGATTTGGACTGGCGCCTCCGGGTTTCGGAAGCGCCGGTCCATGTGCGACAGATTCTCGAAATCCTGCGCTTGCTCTATCGCGGCGCCGATGTCCTGATTCTCGACGAGCCGACCGCGGTGCTCGCGCCGCAGCAGGTGCGCGATCTGCTCAATTTGTTGCGCCGCTTGCGCGACGAAGGCCGTACCATTCTCTTCATCAGCCACAAGCTGGACGAAGTGCTCACGGTCTGCGACGCGATCACGGTGCTGCGGGCCGGCAAAGTCGTCGCCAGCACGATTCCCGCCGAGGCGAATATCGGCCGGCTCGCCGAGCTGATGGTCGGCGAGGCGATCGAATTCCCGCGCCGCCTGGCGCAGGCGCGATCGTCTGACGGGCCGGCTCTCTCCTTGCGCGGGGTCAGAGCGCTCGATTCGCGCGGCGTCGAGCGGCTGGCCGGGATCGATCTCGATATTGCGCCGGGCGAGATCGTCGGCCTCGCCGGCGTCAGCGGCAGCGGCCAGGACGAGATCGTCGCGGTCATCACGGGGCTGCGGCGGGCGATCGCCGGGCGGGTGACGATCGCCGGGCGGGACGCGACCGCCTTGTCGATCGCCGCGCGTCGCTCGGCGGGGCTCGGCTATATCAGCGCCGACCGCGCTCATGAGGGCTTATGCCTCGCCGAGACGATCGCCGCCAACGTGATCGCCGGCCGGCATCGCGCCAAGCCTTTCGCGCGGCGCGGCTTGCTCTGGCCGAAGACGATCCGTACCTACGCGAACAAGGCGCTGGCGCGCTTCGCCGTCGTCTATCGCGATTGCCAAGAGGCGGCGCGCACCCTTTCCGGCGGCAATCAGCAGCGCGTCGTCATCGCCCGCGAGCTCGACCGCAATCCGCGCGTTCTTATCGCGGCGCAGCCGACCCGCGGCGTCGATATTGCCGGCGCGGCCTTCATCCATCGCCAGATCCTCGCTTTCGCCGCGGAAGGCGGCGCGGTGCTTCTCGTTTCGGAAGAGATCGAGGAATTGCTGGCGCTCGCCGATCGCATCCTCGTCCTCTATCGCGGCGCGGTGATCGGGGAGGTCGCCGGCGCCGACCGCAGCGTCGGCCGGATCGGCCGCATGATGCTCGGAGAAGCGGCGTGACCGCGGCGACGACCGGCGTCGTGCGAACCTCGCGCTTCGATTGGGCGGCGCTGGTCGCGGCTTTCGCGCCTTTCGTCGTCGCGCTGATCGTCGGCGCCATCCTCCTCGCCGCGACCGGCCGCAATCCGCTCGCCGTTTACGGCCTGATGCTGCGCGAGGGATTTGGCGGCGAAAGCCGCATCGCCGCGACGCTCACCGCGGCGACGCCGATCCTGTTCACCGCGATCGCCACCGCCATTTCGTTCCGCGCCGGCATATTCAATGTCGGCGTCGAGGGCGTCTTCTCTCTCGGCGGCTTGGCCGGGGCGGTGGCGGGCTTCACCTTGACCGCCTTGCCGTCGCCGCTGCTGATCCTTGCCGAGCTTGCCGTGGGCGCGCTCGTCGGCGCCCTCTGGCTTGCCGCGCCGGCCTTGTTGCGGGCGCGGCTCGAAGTCGACGAGGTCGTCTCGACCCTGATGCTCAATTTCGTCGCCGTGAATCTCACGCTGTACCTTGTGAACGGCCCCTTCCTGGCGCCGGGCTCGGCCAATTCGGCGACGCCGATGATCGCCGAGGCGGGCTGGCTGCCGCGCATCGCGCCGCCTTCGACGCTGAGCCTCGCCTTCGTCATGGCGCTTGTCTTTCTCGCCTTGTACGCGCTTTGGGACCGGCTGACGCCGCTCGGTTTCGAAGCGCGGCTGAACGGCCTCAATCCGCGCTTCAGTCGCGCCATCGGTATCGACGCGCCGCGGCTTATTCTCAAGGTTATGATCATCTCCGGCGCGATCGGCGGCCTTGCCGGCAGCGCCCATGCGCTCGGCGTGACGCACCGTTTCGTCGTCGGCTTCTCGCCGGGCTATGGCTGGACCGGCCTTGCCGTCGCGCTGATGGGGCGCAATTCGGCGATCGGCATGCTGCTCGGCGCGATCGTCTTCGGCGCCTTGGCCTCGGCCGGAACAACGGTCCAGCTCTTCAGCGATATTCCTCTCGAAATCGTCGACGTGCTGCAAGGCGTCGTGACGATTTTCGCCGTCGTGCGCTTCGGCCGGCTGCTGCGCGGGCGGAGAGCGGCATGATCGACAATGTGCTCGCCGCGGCGGCGCTGTTGACGACGCCGATCCTCCTCGCCGCGATCGGCGGCCTGATCAACCGGCTCGGCGGCATCGTCAATCTCGGCCTTGAAGGCATGATGCTGACGGGCGCCTATGTCGCGCTCGCCGCGTCCTCGGCGACGCAATCCTGGCCGGTCGCTCTCCTCGCCGCGCTCATCGCCGGAGGCGTGGTCGGCTACCTGTTTTCGCTGGCGGTGACGCGGCTGCAAGCCAATGAAATCGTCGCCGGCGTCGGCTTGAACGTCGCGACCGCCGGCCTGATCGGCTTCATCCTGAAGGACTATTATCACAGTTCCGGCACGATCCGATTGCCCGACGTCGTCATGCTGCCGCGGATCGTCATTCCCGGAATGGCGCAAATTCCGATCGTCGGCGCGATCCTCTCGGGGAAGGATCCTTTGACCTGGCTCTCCTGGGCGCTCGTGCCGATCACGGCTTTCGTCTTGTCGCGCACCCGCGCCGGCCTGCGGCTACGCGCCGCCGGCGCGGCGCCCGAAGCGGCGAGAGCGCTGGGCCTCGATCCGCTGGCGATCCGCGACGCCTCGACCGCCGTCGCCGGCGCGCTGGCCGGCTTGGCGGGCGCGCAATTGTCGATCGGCGTGGTCGGCGTGTTCAGCGTCGGCATTTCCGGCGGCCGCGCCTTCATCGCGCTCGCCGCCTTCTATTTCGGCCGCAACCGGCCCGGCCTGACCGCTGCCGGCGCGGCTTTGTTCGGCCTGTTCGACGCGATCCAAATCTATCTGCAAGGGCGCGGCGTCGCGCCGGAGCTGATGCAGATGCTGCCCTATATCGTCGTGCTTGTCGTCCTGACCGCGATCGGACTCGCCGAGCGCAGGCGGCGCTTGTTGCAAGGAGCGTGAGCCATGGCCTCGTCCGGCGAAACCGCCTTGATTTTGATCGACGTCATCAATTCGTTCTTCCGCCCCGGCATGCCGAACTACTATCCGGAAGCGGCGGCGACGCTCGATCCGCTGCGCCGTCTTCTCGCCGCGGCGCGCGCCGGCGGCAAGATCGTCGTTCATGCGGTCGAGCGGCACTATCCAGCCTTCGACGATTTCGAATGGCGGAAGCTGCCGAAGCATCATTTCATCGGCGACGAGGACGCGGCGTTCGTCGATGGCTTCGGCCCTGAAGGGCCGCGGGAAATCGTCTCGCCGAAGCGCCGCTACAGCGCGTTCTTCGCCACGGACCTCGCGCTTTTCCTCAACGAGCAGGGCGTGCGGCGGGTCGTCGTCGGCGGCGTGAAGACCAATGTCTGCATCCGCGCCACGATCCAGGACGCGTTCGCCCATGGTTTCGAGGTTCTGCTGCCGCGCGAGGCGACCAATTCGAACCGGCCGCATCTCGCCGCCGCCTCGCTCGAAGACATCGAGCGCTATTTCGGCAAGGTCGTCTCGCTCGATGAGGCGCTGAAGGCGCTCACATGACCCGCATCGCGATTTCCGGCTACGCCAGCCTCGATTACGTCGTCCAGCTCGCCGGCGCGCCGCAGCCGGGCCGCACCGTGCTCGTCAACCATCGCGCCGCCGACGCCTGGCCGCGCCCGGGCGGCAGCCCAACCTATATCGGCGCGGCCATCCGCCGCGCCGGCGGCGCCGACATCGCGCTGATCACCTGGATCGGCGCCGACCTTGCCGGCTCGGATTACATCCGGCACATCGCCGCGCTCGGGCTTTCCAGCGACGGCGTGGCGCGCAGCCTGCCGGGCCCGACGCCGGTCTGCATTCTGGCCTACGATCCGGCCGGGCGCTGCTATTGCTTCTACGAAGCCGCCGCGTCCGCCGGCGCCTACAATTCCGCGCAGCTCGCAATGATCGAAGCGGCGGATTGGGTGTGCCTCACCGTGCAGCCGGCCGCCGCGTCGCGCGCCGCGCTCGAGCGGATTTCCGAGCGCCAATATCTCATATGGGCGGTCAAGGGCGATCCCAACGCCTTCCCGGACGATTTGCGCCGCGATTTGGCGGCGCGCGCCAATCTCGTCGTTCACAGCCACGGCGAACGGGGATTCGTCGCGCCGTTCCTTGCCGCCTCGCCCGGGCGCGCCGACCGTCTCGTCGTCGAGACGCATGGCGCGGCCGGCGCGACGCTGACGATGAGCGGACGAACCATTCGCGCGCCGATCGAACCCGCAAGGCGCGTGGCCGCGCGCGATCCGACCGGGGCCGGCGATACGTTTCTCGGCGGCCTGCTCGCCGCCTTGATGGCGAAGCGCGACGATCCTCTTGCGGCGGTGCGCGCCGGCGAAGCGGCGGCGCGGGATATGCTGATCGCGCGCAACGAAAGAGCGGCGTATGGAGGCGAAGGATGACGAGATCGGCGTGGTATATCGGCTGCCATGCGGACGAAATCGGCGACTCGGCGATTCTCGTCGGCGATCCCGCCCGGATCGCGCGCCTCGCCGCCTTCCTCGATGCGCCGCGTATGCTTGAGGAGAAGCGCGGCTTGCGCGCCGTGACCGGCGAGCGCAAGGGCCGGCGCCTCACCGCGGTGGCGTTCGGCATGGGCGCGCCGATCGCGACGATCGTCCTCCACGAGCTTCGCGATCTCGGCGTGCATACGTTCCTCAGGATCGGCACCGCTCAGGTCATGCCGCCGGCCGCCTTGGGCGAATTCGTGCTCGCCGACGCAGCGCTGCGCGCCGAGGGCGCCTCGTTGACCTATGCGCCGGCCGGCTATCCGGCGGCCGCCGATTTCGATCTCAATGCGGCTTTGCGCGCCCGCCTGCGCAAGAGCGGCCGCGGCTGGCGGGCCGGCGTGTTCGCGACCTATGACGGCTTCTACAGCCAAATGTTCGCGTTGAGCGACGGTGAGCGCCGGGTCATCGACGATCTGCGTCAGGACCTCGTCCGCTACCGCATCCTGGCGACCGATATGGAGACATCCGCCCTGCTCGCGGTCGGGCGGCTGCTCGGCGCGCGCGTCTCCAGCCTGTGCATGGGCACGGTCAACGGGCTGACGCAGGAGACGCTGCCGCAGGCGGAGCAGGCGATCTGCGAGCAGGAAATGTTCGAGATCGCGCTCGACGTGCTCGCCGCCTTGCCCAAGCCCGCAAAGGAATGACGCCTGTGAACGCCCTCATCGACCGCTATTTCAAGACGCTGATCGACCGCCTCGAAGCGGTGCGGACAAGCCAGGAGGCGACGATCGACGCCGCCGCTGTAGCGTGCGCCGACAGTATCGCGGCCGGCAAGCTCGTCTTCGCCTTCGGCACCGGCCATGGCGCGCTGCCGGCGCTCGAAATGTTCCCGCGCACCGGGACTATCGTCGGCTTCCGCCCGATCGTCGAAAGTACGATGATCTCCTTCCATCGCGTCTGGGGCGATATGGGGGCGCGGCAATATCGCTTCATTCACGCGGTTGAAGGCTATGGCAAGGCGATCTTGAGCGCGCACCGGCTCGATCCGCAGGATGCGATGATCCTGTTTTCGCATTCCGGGGTCAACGCGGTGATCCTCGACATTGCGCTCGAGAGCAAAGCGCGAGGGCTCAAAGTGATCGCCGTCACCTCGCTTCCGCATTCGCAGAACACGGCCTCGCGTCATTCCTCGGGCAAGCGTCTCTTCGAGGTCGCCGACATCGTCATCGACACGCATGCGCCGCTTGCCGACGCCTCGCTCGCCATCGACGGGCTGGAGCATCCGGTTGGCGCAAGCTCGACCAGCGTCACCATCGCCATCGCGCATGCGATCGTGTCGGCGACCGCCGAGAAGCTCGTCGCGCGCGGCGTCAAGCCGATGGTGATGGTCAACCCCAACACGGCCGGGCGGGATCAGGCCAATCGCGTCAACGATGCGAATTACGAGGCGCTTTGGCGCCGGCTCGCTGACCGCTGAGCAACACGCTTTAGACGATCCGGTTTTCGTCGCGGCGTCGAGTCATTCTCGCACGATAAGAAAAATCCAAGAGCCGCTGGGCGCGAGCGACCGCTCGCGGCTGCCCGTCCTGCATCTTGACTTTCGTTTTCATATCAACGTATGATTTTTATATAAACTATTACGGGTAGGGAAATGCCGGAGAGGGAGAGTCGCCTTGCGTCGAGAGCGTCGGCGGACGCGGGCGAGGACTCGACCCTCCCGCTGGCCGGCATCGTCGTCCTCGACTTTGCGCAATTCCTGGCCGGACCATCTTGCGCGTTGCGGCTCGCCGATTTCGGCGCCGACGTGATCAAGATCGAGCGGCCGCAGGGCGGCGATCTCTGCCGACAGCTCACCATCGCCGATCAGCTCTTCGACGGCGACAGCGCGCTCTTCCACACGATCAACCGCAACAAGCGCAGCCTGGCGGCGGATTTGAAAAATCCCACCGATCTCGCGCTGGTCAAAAAGCTGATCGCGCGCGCCGACGTGATGATTCATAATTTCCGTCCCGGCGTGATGGAGCGTCTCGGACTCGGCTACGACAAAGTCTCCGAGCTGAGTCCGCGCATCGTCTATGGGACGGTGACCGGCTATGGCGTCAGCGGCCCATGGCGCGACAAGCCAGGCCAGGATTTGCTCGCGCAATCGCTGTCCGGCCTCGCCTGGCTGTCTGGCGACGCCGATCAGGGGCCGGTGCCGGTCGGCGTCTCGGTCGCCGATATTTTCACCGGCGCGCATCTCGTTCAGGGGGTTCTCGCCGCGCTCATCCGCCGCGGCGCGACCGGCAAAGGCGGGCGCGTCGACGTCAATCTGATGGCCTCGGCGCTCGATCTCCAGTTCGAGCCATTCACCGCTTATCTCAATTCGAAAGCCGGCCAGCCGCGGCGCTCGCGCGTCAGCAACGCCAATGTCCACGCCGCCGCGCCCTATGGCGTCTACGCCACCGCCGACGGCTATATGGCGCTGGCGATGACGCCGATCGGCAAGCTTGCGGATTTGCTGAGCTGCGAGGCGCTGCGGCCCTATGCCGACCAGGCGACATGGTACCGCGACCGCGACGCGATCAAGCAGATCATCGCCGATCTCCTGCGCACGCGCCCGACCGCGGTTTGGCTCGCGCTGCTGGAGCCGGCGGACATCTGGTGCGCCGAGGTCTTGGATTGGCCGCGCCTCGAAAAGCATCCGGGATTCGCCGCGCTGGACGCGGTTCAGGACGTCGTGAGCTCGGGCGGCGAGGCGATGCGGACGACGCGCTGCCCGATTCAAATCGACGGGGAAACCTTGAAATCGAAGCGCGGCGCGCCGCGGCTCGGCCAGCATACCGAGGAGGTCCTCGCCCAATTCGGCCTGGCGGGCGGCGGCGGGAGCGTCCGATGATTGCCGAGCAATATTTCGAAGATTACGCGATCGGCTTTTCGCGCCGCTCTTTCGGCCGCACGATCACCGAAGCCGACATCGTCCTGCATGCGGGCCAGACCGGCGACTTCTTCCCGCATCATATGGACGCCGAATGGTGCGCCACCCAGGATTTCAAGCAGCGCATGGCCCATGGCACGCTGATCTTCAGCGTCGGCATCGGCATGACCGCGGGCGCGATCAATCCGCGCGCGATGTCCTACGGCTATGACCGCCTGCGCTTTTTGAAGCCGGTCTTCATCGGCGACACGATCACCGTCAGCGCAACGATTAAAGAGAAGCGCGACCATCCCAAGCGCAGCGGCTTTGGGATCGTCGCCGAGGCGATCGAAATCGTCAATCAGCGCAACGAGCCGGTGCTCGTCTGCGAGCATCTCTATCTCGTCGAGCGCAAGAAGCCGCTCGCGCGCTGAGCGATCCGCGCGCAATCCACCGCCAA
The DNA here is from genome assembly GCA_035294045.1 of Roseiarcus sp. GTDB lineage: Bacteria > Pseudomonadota > Alphaproteobacteria > Rhizobiales > Beijerinckiaceae > Roseiarcus. The sequence goes on from DATGLU010000487.1 coordinate 10,188, forward strand.
GCAGGCGAACCGGGAGGAAGAGAATGATCAGAAGCATAGGCAGATGGACATTGGCCGCGGCGCTGAGCGCCGCCGCTATGGCGCCGGCTTTCGCGGCCGATACATACGGCTTTTCGAATGTCGGCTTGAGCTTTCCCTTCGCGGCGGCGATCGCCAAGGGTTTTCAGGACGCGGCCAAGCAGGCCGGCGTCAACGCGGTCGTGCTCGACGCCAAGAATGACGTCCAGAAGCAGGCGAACGACATCGACGATCTCATCGCGCAGAAAGTCAAAGGCGTGGTGATCATGCCGCTCGATTCGACGGTCGCTCAAGGCTGGGTCGACAAGGTCGCGGCCGCCAACATCCCCGTCGCTTCCGTCGGTTCGCAGATCGGCGATCCGAACAAGCGCGCGATCAAGGACGTCTATCCCAAACTCGTCGCCGTGGTCACCCAGGACGAGATCGCCGCCGGCAACCGCGCCGGCGAACTGGCGCTCAAGCTCCTGCCGCAGGACCGGCCGGCCAAGATCGCGATCATCGAGGGCCAGGC
>DATGLU010000488.1:0-2131 GCA_035294045.1 Roseiarcus sp.
TCGAGCCGCGCCACATCGGCTTCGACCTCGCCGGTCAGTTCGCGCTTCTTGACCGGCCGGCGGAAATTGGTCGGGCAGTGATTGCGCAAAGCCTGGAAGCCGGCATGCATCTCCGCGGCGAGCGAACGGGCGAGCGCCCGCGCCGCCTTGGCTTTCGGCCAGATCGCCTTGTCCGGATATTTCTCGGCGACGTAATCGATGATCGCCGTCGATTCCCAAACCGAGATCGGTCCGTCCTGCAAGGACGGACATTTGCCGTTCGGCGAGAAAGCGAGGATGCGCTTGCGCGTATCCGGCTGATCGAGCGGAATGACGATTTCCTCGAAAGGGATTTTGAAATGCGCCAGCAGAATCCAAGGGCGCAGCGACCAGGACGAATAGGCCTTGTTGGCGATCACCAATCTGAGCGGCATGGCGGCCCCGAAATACGTTTCGCCTCATTCAGCGTCGCGGCAGGTCAAAGTCAAGCCGAAGGCTTGACGAAAAAGGCGCGCCTCCGCATCTGGACGCCATGCAATCAAACCCGCCTCGGCATGATTCTGCGACCCTTGAAGACGCGATCCTTTCCCTCTGCCGCGCCGAAGGCCTTCGAACGATCTGTCCGACCGACGCGGCCAAGGCCCATGCCGCGGCGCGCGGCGAGGACGAGCTCGGCTGGCGCTCGCATTTGAGCGAAGTCCGGCGCGCCGCGGTGCGGCTCGCCGAGGCCGGGCGGCTGGTCATCTATCGAAAAGGCAAGCCGGCCGATCCGCACGATTTCCGCGGCGTCTATCGTCTCGGATTGCCGCGCCTCGATTGAAGGTTCAGGGGCCGGGAAACCAGTCGTCGATTTTGCCGGCGAGACGATAGGCGACGAGGCCGATCCATTCGTGGACGGCGACGTCGAACAGCATCAGCCGGGGCGGCGTCTCGGAAAGGAGCCGCCAATCCCGGCTTTCGCCGAACGTATGATAGTCGGTCGGATAGGCGACGACGTCGAACCCGGCATGGCGGAAGACGCCCATCGCGCGCGGCATATGATAGGCCGAGGTGACGAGCAGCCAGACCTCGCCCGGCTTTGGCGAAACGAGAGCGCGGGTGAAGCGCGCGTTTTCGTCGGTGTTGCGCGACTGCGTCTCCAACAGAATGCGCTCCGGCGCGACGCCCAGCGCGACAAAGAGCTGCTTGGCCTGTTCACCCTCCTTGGAGGGCCTGGCGGTCAGCGAATTGCTTCCCCCGGTGAAGACGATGCGCGCATCGGGATAACGCCGGGCGAGGATCGCCGCCTCGATCAGGCGGCCGGCGCCCTCGCCGATCGTGACCTGGCCGCGGGCTTCGCCGATCTCGTCGAGAATCGCGCCGCCGAGCACGACGATACCGGCGGGCGGCGGCATATCGGCGGGCGGCGGTGGAAAGCGATTTTCGAGCGGGCGGATGAGCGAGACTGAGCCCGGCAAGACGCCGGCAACGATCAGAACGGCGAAGCAGGCGATTGCTGCGGCTCTTCCGAACCGTCCAAAACGGCGGCTTGCCGCGAATAGCGCGCCGATCAAACCGGCGCCCAAGAGGACATTGACGGGAGCGACAAAAGACCAAAGCGCCTTGGAAACAATGAAGAACATCGGCGAATTCGAACCTCTTTCCCCTTGCCGCTCCCTCGTATCGCGGGAACAGTCTATTGACTTGATAGAATATAAGAGAATATCTCCCTCCGCCGGCTGACGCCGGCGCGGGGACCAGGGCTTGCTCTACGTTATTTCGGGATTCCTGGTCGGCGCCATTGTCGGCCTGACCGGCGTCGGGGGCGGGTCGCTGATGACGCCGATCCTCGTTCTGCTTTTCGGCATTCACCCCGCGACGGCGGTCGGCACCGATCTCCTTTATGCGGCGGCGACCAAGACGGCCGGAACCGCCATTCATGGCTTCAACCGCGCCATTGTCTGGCGCCTGACAGGCCTACTGGCGCTCGGCAGCGCGCCGACCGCCGTCCTGATGATCTTTCTGCTCGAATATTTCGGGCCGTTCGGCGCGGACGCGTCCTTGCTGATCACGCGGCTTTTGGGTTGCGCCTTGCTGCTGACCGCCTTGGCGATGGTCCTGCGCGAGCGCCTGCAGGCTTTTGCCGAGAAGCGCGCCGGCAAGATTTCGCCGG
>DATGLU010000489.1:0-9008 GCA_035294045.1 Roseiarcus sp.
AGGCGGCGAAGGCTGGAGGAACTACGGCGCTCTGAGCGCGCAGGTGGCGAACACGCCCGAATGGGGCGCGGCGATGATGGACCAGCATTTCGATCCGGTTGTCCTGCGCCTGATCGGCCTGCTCAAAAAGGCGCTGCCGGATTGCGCGGAAGAGGACATTTTTTGGGGGTATCATTTCGTCACCGGCGCCTTGATGCTCACGCTCGCCAGGACCGGACGGATCGACAAGCTCTCAGGGGGATTATGCAAGTCGGATGATTACGCAGCGGTCAAAGAGCGCATGGCCATCTTTATGGCGGCCGGATTCCGCGCCGTCTGCCAGCGCCCAAAGGGAAGGCCCGCGCGCCGGGGTAAAGTTTGACTTGCGCGCAAGATATTAATTCACTAGTGAGTGAATAGCAGAAAATCGAAGCTTGGGAGGAAGCGGAGATGAGGCTGCGCGATGACGCTGGACCGCTTCCGAGGAGATTGCGGGAGCGTATCTGGCAAGAAGGCCGGACGCCGATCGCCCGCGATCCTAAGTTAAGTCGCCGCCAACCGAGCGGCGGGACGGCGCTTCCGCCGCATTGCCGATGGCGCCGCCCGGCGCGGCGCCGAGACGGCCGGTTCGGCGATCGAGAATTCAGGCTTTCCGAATTGACAGGCGGTCGATATCCGCGCGGCGCGCCGGAATCGGGCCATTGCCGGCGCTGTGAAGCCTGAGGGCGTTCGTTCGCAAAAATAACGATCCGGGTCAAGGAGTGGAGGAGACGAATGAGAACGACATTTGCGGCGACGGCGCTGGCGCTGTCCGTGTTCGGCGCGGCGGCCATGCCGGCCGCGGCCGAGGACGCCCTCAAAATCGCCTATATCGATCCGCTTTCGGGCGGCGGCGCCAGCATAGGCCAGATCGGCCTCAACCAGCTCAAGTTCATCGCCGACGCGGTCAACGCGAAGGGCGGCGTCATGGGCAAGAAGGTCGAGATCGCCGCCTACGACAACAAGCTCAATCCGCAGCAGAGCCTGGTCGATGTGCAAAAGGCGATCGACGACGGCATCCGGATCATTACGCAGGGCAACGGCTCGTCCGTCGCTTTGGCGATCGAGGATTTTGTCGCGAAATACAACGAGCGCAATCCCGGCAAGGAGGTGATCTATCTCAACTACGCCGCCATCGACCCGGCGCTCACCAACGAGAAATGCAGCTATTGGCACTTCGCCTGGGACGCCAATGTCGGCGTCAAGCTTCAGGCTCTGACCAACTTCATCAAGGCGAAAAAGGACATCAAGAAAGTCTACCTGATCGACCAGGACTATTCGTTCGGCCACTCCGTCGCGGACACCGCCGTCCGGATGCTGAAAGAAAAGCGCCCCGATATCGCGATCGTCGGCAACGAGTTCCACCCGCTGGTCAAGGTGACCGATTTCTCGCCCTATATCGCCAAGATCAAGGCTTCCGGCGCCGACACCGTCATTACCGGCAACTGGGGCCAGGATTTTGCGCTTCTTATCAAGGCGGCGGGGGACGCCGGGCTGAAGGTCGACTGGTACACGTTCTACGCGGGCGGCGCCGGCGGCCCGACGGCGGTCAAGCAGGCGAATATGCCGGATCAGGTTTTCCAGATCACGGAAGGCGTCAACAATATCGACTATAAGCCGGCGCAGGACGTCATACGCGCCTATTTCGCCCACTATCCCAATGCGCCGGTCTACTATCCCCGCCTGTTCAACGAGACGGGGATGCTGTTCAAGGCGATAGAAGAGGCGAAGTCGGATGATCCGGTCAAGATCGCCGTCAAGCTTGAAGGCATGAAATATCCGACCTTCTCGAGCGGAGACGAAGGGTTCATGCGCAAGGACGATCACCAGTTCTTCCAGCCGCTCTATATCTCGACTTTGGGACCGCTGGCCGCCAACCAGCCCTTCGACGAGGAGCATACGGGCTGGGGCTGGAAGGTCGTAGCTCAGATACTCGTACAGGACACGATCCTTCCAACGAGTTGCAAGATGAAGCGGCCGCAATAGCGGCGGCGCGGACGACGCCGTGTTAAAGTCGCGGCGTCGCCGTCTCTTGAGGTTTCGTTCGGCAAGCCTTGCGCGACGGCGAGGAGGACGGGATCGTGGTTGAGATCGTCTTCATCTCGACGCTGAACGGCGTGCTTTACGGCATGCTTCTGTTCCTCATGGCCAGCGGCCTCACCGTCATCTTCAGCATGATGGGCGTCCTGAATTTCGCTCATGCCAGCTTTTACATGCTGGGCGCCTTTTTCGGTTTCGCAATCAGTCGGCATGTCGGCTTCTGGCCGGGGCTGGTCATAGCGCCGCTGCTGGTCGGCGGCATCGGCATGGCGGTCGAGCGCTACGGCCTCAGGCGGGTTCACCGGCACGGCCATGTCGCCGAATTGCTGTTCACCTTCGGTCTCACCTTTGTCATCCAGCAACTGGTGGAGATGGCTTGGGGCAAGCTGCCCGTCGATTATCGCGTGCCGCCCTCGCTCGACTTTCCCGCCTTCACCGTCTTTTCGACCAACTATCCAACTTTCAAGATATTCGAACTGCTGATCTCGGTCGCCATTTTCGCGGCCCTGTTGCTCGCCGTAAAGAGGACGCGCATCGGCCTCATCGTCCAAGCCGCGCTGAGTCATCCGGATATGGTCGGCATGCTCGGCCACAATGTCGACGGCGTCTTCATGCTCGTCTTCGGCGTCGGCGCCGGACTCGCCGCAATCGCCGGAGTCATTGCCGGGCCGGCTCTGGTTACGCAATCCAATATGGCGGAGCTGCTCGGGCCGATCCTGTTCGTCGTCGTCGTCGTGGGCGGACTTGGCTCGCTTAGCGGCGCATTCGCCGCGTCGCTGCTGATCGGCTTGGTGCAGACTTTCGCCGTCGCTTCCAACGCGTCGCTGGCGAGCGCATTCGGAAGCCTCGTCTCGCAACGAGCGCAAGCCTATCTGGGCGACATTTGGAATGTGACCGTGGCCCAGATCGCGCCGATCCTTCCCTACCTGCTCCTGGTGCTGATCCTCATATTCAGGCCGCGCGGGCTGATCGGAGCGCGGGACTCGTGAGCGCCGCCGGCGCCCTCGAACTGGCGTCCGGCCGCCGCGGAAGGCCCTTGGCGACCTATGGCGCCTGGCTCGCCGCGGCTGTCGCGCTCGGTCTGCTGCCGCGCCTATTCAGCTCAGGCTTCGCGTTGACCACCATGAGCCTGATGGGGGTGATGATCGTCTTCACGCTCTCCTACAACATGCTCTTGGGACAGACCGGCTTGCTCTCCTTCGGGCATGCCGTCTTCTTCGGCCTGGGCGGCTTCTTCACCGTGCATATGATGAATGTCGTGGAAGGCGATGGCGCGCCGCTGCCGCTGTTTCTCTTCCCGTTGGTCGGCGCCGCCGCCGGCCTCGTTTTCGGCGTCATTTTTGGCGCTGTATCGACCCGGCGCGCCGGCACCGCTTTCGCCATGATCACGCTCGGCATCGCCGAACTTGTATCGTCCAGCGCCTTGATCCTTCGCCGCTTCTTCGGCGGCGAAGCCGGCGTCACCACCGATCGAACAGGCCTCGTCCACCTCTTCGGCGTCACGTTCGGACCTCAGATCCAGGTCTATTATCTCATCGCCTCCTGGTGCTTCGTTTCGGCGGCGGCGATGTACGCGCTCACCCGGACGCCGTTCGGCCGCATCTGCAACGCCGTGCGCGACAATCCCGAACGCGCCCGCTTCATCGGCTACAACACGCAGACCGTCCGCTTCATCGCCTTCAGCCTGGCCGGCCTGTTTGCTGGCGTCGCGGGAGGGCTGGCCGCAATCAATTTCGAGATCATGAATTCGGCGCAGTTGGGCGCGGCTCAATCCGGCGCGGTCATTCTGATGGCTTATATCGGCGGCGTCGGCGGCTTCGTCGGACCGATCATCGGCGCCATTCTCGTCACCTATCTCCAGGCGACGCTGAGCGACTTGACCGACGTCTGGCAACTCTATTTCGGCTTGCTTTTCATCGGCATGGTAATGTTCGCGCCGGAAGGCGTCGCAGGTCTCCTGGCAAGGCAGCAACCGCTTCTGCAGGCGCGCCAACTTCACCGCGTCGTCCCATTTTATCTGCTTGCGCTGCTGCCCGGACTGGCGGCGGCGGCGGGCCTGAGCATGATGATCGAGATGACCAACCAGCTCACCGGGCACGCCCCCGACGGCCCGGCAATGGTGTTCCTCTACGCGCCCTTCAACGCCAACGCCGTCTTGCCCTGGCTGATCGCCGTCGTCCTGTTTCTCGCCGGAACGTGGCTGTTTCTGCGCGCGGCGCGGCTGGCGAGCGCCGCTTATGACGAGGCGCTTGCAACGGCTCGGATGCGGAAATCGGCGCTGTGACGTCTCCCTCGCCAGCGCTCGAACTCGCCGGACTGCGCAAGAGCTTCGGCAAGACCGAGATCATCCGCGGCGTCGACCTTACCGTCCGGTCGGGCGAGCGCCACGCCGTGATCGGACCCAACGGCGCCGGCAAGTCCACCCTCTTCCACCTTATCAGCGGCCGCTATCGGCCGAGCGCCGGCGCCATTCGCCTGCACGGCGAGGACATAGCCGGCATGGCGCCGCAGCTCATCAATCGCCGCGGCCTGTCGCGCAGCTTCCAGGTCACCAATATCTTTCCGCGGCTGACCGTGTGGGAGAATGTGCGCTGCGCCACGCTTTGGGCGCTGGGCTATAAATATTCGTTCTGGCGCAACGTCGAGCGCCTCGCCGACGCCCGCCGGCGCACCGAGGAGATTCTTGCCGAGATCAACCTGCTCGACCGCCGGCGCACGCCCGCCGGCGTCCTCACCTACGCCGAGCAGCGCGCCCTCGAAATCGGCCTGACCATCGCCGGCGACGCCGATATCCTTCTCTTCGATGAGCCGACGGCGGGGATGAGCCGGATCGAGACCGAGCGGGTGGTGTCGCTGATCCGCAAGGTCAGCGAAAAACGGACGCTGCTGATGATCGAGCACGATATGGGCGTCGTGTTCGACCTCGCCGACCGCATCTCGGTTCTGGTTTATGGCGAAATCATCGCCTCGGACGCGCCGGAATGCATCAAGGCCAATGCGGCCGTGCAACAGGCTTATCTGGGGGCGGCCTGATGCTTTCCGTCCGCGACCTCCATGCCTATTACGGCAAGAGCCACATTCTTCAGGGCGTCAGCATCAACGTCGGCGACAATGAGATCGTCGCCATCCTCGGACGAAACGGCGTCGGCCGCTCGACCACCCTCAAGGCGATTATGGGCGATCCGGCGCCGCGCGGCGCGATCATCTTCAATCAACGCCCGATCGTCGGCCTCAAGCCATACCAGATCGCGCGCCTTGGCCTCGGCTATGTTCCTGAAGAACGCGCTATTTTCCCGAGCCTGACGGTGGCGCAGAACCTTCTGCTCGGCGTCAAGAACGGCCGCGCGCCAAGACGATGGAGCATCGAGGAGACCTGGCGCTTCTTTCCGCAATTGCGCGATCGCGCCGATGCGCCGGGCGGCGCGCTTTCGGGCGGCGAGCAGCAAATGCTGACCATTTGCCGCACGCTGATGGGCGATCCGGACCTGATCATGATCGACGAACCGACCGAGGGGCTTTCGCCGCAAATGGTCGAGCGCGCCGGCGAGCTTCTGCTGGAGATCGCCAAGCGCGGCGTATCCATCCTTTTGGTCGAGCAGCGCCTGACCATCGCCCTGCGCATCTCGCGCCGCGTCTATGTCATGGGCCGCGGCTGCATCGTCTTTGAGGGCGCGCCGACCGATCTGCTGGCGAACGCAAATATCCGCCGCGAATGGCTGGAGGTGTGAAGCCATGCTTCGCGATCTCGCAGGCGGCTTCTTGGGGCGCCCCGGATTTCCGCAATCGAGCGTTGGCGTTGACGCAAGGCCTGGGCGCTCGCCCAGCTGCGGGCGGCGACGGCCGTGGCCGCGTGAGGCGGCGCCGGTCGTTGGGTCAAGTGCCGGCCCTTCGACGCGCGCCGAGGTCGACGCCTCGCCCCTTGCCCGCCGCGCGGCCAGGTCGGCGAACCGCTCGCCGGTCTCGATGAGGATCGCGGCGTCGCTGTTCGCCAATTCTTAGCGGCGGATGTTCACGTCGAACTAGAGCTGGTGCAGTTCAACGCGCGCGCTCGATTGTACCGCTAGGGAAATCTTCCCGCAGAGACCAGTTCGGACGGACTGCGTCCGCCACCAGCCAGTCGCTCAGAACCGGCAAGTTTTATAACTTTCCAGAATAGCTTTATATTCCCGTAAGTTATGTCTGAGCTGCCGCCTCTGGCCGTCGTCCTAGGCGCCGGCGCCGCCACTTTTGATCGCCAGGCCGGACTCAGAACCCTTCGAATGCGCCTTCCTGCGCAGCGTTTCGCGACCGGCGAGCGCAAGGACGAGAATCACCACGGCGCCCTGCACCATGTCCTGCGACCCGGGAGGCAATTGCATGATCTGCATCAGCGTGACGATCAGGATCAGGAGAACGCTGGCGCAGAACACGCCGATCGCCGTCGCATATCCGCCAAGGATCAGCGTGCCGCCGACGACGACCGCCGCGACCGATTGAAGAAAATAGGCCTGGCCCATTTCCAAGAACGCGCCGCCGACATAGGCGCCTAAAATCAGGCCCATCAAGGACGCCAGAACCGAGGAAATGACGAAGGTCGCGGCGACGACTCGCGCCACCGGAACGCCGGCAAGGCCGGCCGCCATCCTGTTCTGGCCGACGGCGCTGAGATTCTTGCCGAATGCGGTAAATCGAAGCACGATTTCGCTCGCCACGATCAGCGCGACGCAGACCAGCAGCATGGTCGGCGCGCCGAAAGTACGTCCCGCGGCGATTTCTCGCAGGACGGCACTGACCGCGAAGCCGTGGATGGCGCGATTGCTCAACAGCGTGGCGGTCGCCAGCACATAACCCGTGGCGAGGGTCGCGATGATCGCCGGCACCCGTAGGCCGACGACGAGCGCCGCGTTGAACGCGCCGACGGCCAATCCCAGCGCCAGCGCGGCGAGCACGCCCCAGCCGAGATTCGCGTCCTGGCCTCTGACCGTCAAAAGCGCGAGATAAGCGCTGAGCGTGACGACTGAGGCGATCGACAGATCGATATTGCCGCGCCCCGCCGCGACGACAAACATCTGACCGATCCCGACGATCGAAAGAAAAGAGGCCGATAGCAGAATTCCGGAGAGGGAAGCGACGCTGAACCGGTCGGTGATCGCCGACAGCAGGCCCCATGAGATCAGCACGGCCAGGGCCGCCCATATCCAGCGGTTGGCCTGAACCCAATCCGACACGCTTCTCGGCCCGATCATCGCTCAGCCTCGCGGTCCGCCATCGAGCGCATCGCGAGCAGAGCGATGAGCACAAGCCCTTGCGCGGCGGCGTTGAAATCGCTGCTGACGCCGAGAGCGCCGAGCAGCGCGCCGATCAACGCCAACGTCACGGCCCCGATGACGGCGCCGATCGGCGCCACGACGCCGCCGGCGAGCGCGCAGCCGCCCATCACGACGGCGGCGACGCTGAGCAGCGTGTATGAATTGCCGGAATTGATGTCGCTCGACGAATTGATCGCCGTCAGCGAGAGGCCGGCGGCGCCTGAGAACAGGCCGGCGAGAAAGTAGCGGATCAGCGCAAAGCGCAACGGCGACCAGCCTGACGCCGCCATCGCCGCGGGATTGCCGCCGAAGCCGCGCAGCGCGACGCCTAGCGGCGCCCGATCAAGGAGCAGGCCGATCGCCGCGACCGCGGCGATGAGAACGACCGAGGTCGGGATGTCAGCGCCGAGCGACCAATTCGTCAAAGCCGTCAGCCAATCCGGACTGGCGCCGCCGGGCGTCGGTTGAATCGAATAGCCGATCCCCGCCCAGATGAAAGACGCGCCGAGCGTCACCACAATCGCGGGAATTTTGCGAAGCTGAATGATCGCCCCGATCGCGGCGTAGGCGATCAGCGCGGCGACAATCGCCGCGGCGCCCGCCCAGGGACGGTCATAGAGCCAGGTCGCGCTGAGGACGCTGACCAGCCCGGCAAAGGCGCCGACGCCGAGATCGATCTCGCTGCCGCCGACCACGAACATCTGCGCTTCCGTCACCAGCACGAGGGAGAGCGCCGGCATCAGGAGCAGGTCGACGCCGAAGACCGAGGCGACGGACGGATTCGCCGCCGTCATGACCGCCAGGACGAGCGCGAGGCCGATGAAGGGCGCTGCGTCGACGAGGCGGCGCAAAGGCTGCGGACGGCGCCGGCTCTCCCCCGCCTGACCGCCCTCGTCCGCCGCGATATGGGAGAAGGACGCCGCGACGACCGCCTCCTCGGTCAGGCCCGGACCGCTCAACTCGCGAACCACTTGGCCATTGGCGAAGACGAGCACCCGGTCACAGGCAAGGAGCTCGGCGTCCTCCGTGGTGCGCCAGATCAGCGTACGGCCCTCGCGCGCCAAATCGGCGCAAAGCCGATAGAAGTCCTGCTTGGTCGCGATGTCGACGCCGCGGGTCGGGTCGTCCAAAAGGACGATCGGCGTCTCGGCGGCGACCGCGCGCGACAGCAAGACCTTTTGTTGATTGCCGCCGCTTAATTCGAGGATGCGAGATCGGAAGCGCGCGGCGTCGAGACGAAGCTTTTCCGCCGCCGGCGCCGCGGCGATCGTCTCGATTCCGTCCAGAACCAAGCCGAGCGCCGACCGCTTGGCGACGCGGCCGATCGCAATATTGGCGAGCACGCTCCACAGCGGAAAGACGCCTTCTTTTTGGCGATCGCCCGAAACATAGCTCGCCGCCTGGGCGCGCCGGACGCCGCCTTTCGGCCGCCCGCCGGCTTCGTACACCGCGCGCAACAGCTCCTTCTGCCCGTGCCCTTCGAGCCCGGCCAGGCCGACAATTTCGCCGCGGCGCAGACTGATCTCGACCTCGCGCTCCGGTGCAAAGGGGGCGCCGATGCGCACGACCTCATCCTCGAGGCTGGCCGCCCGCTCGGCGCGATGATGGACCGCCGCCGCATCGCCGCCCATCAACTCGACCAGCCGGCTTACCGAGGATTGC
>DATGLU010000490.1:0-3301 GCA_035294045.1 Roseiarcus sp.
TCGGCGATCTCCTTTTCGTCGTCGCCAATCTCGCCCGCCATGTGCAGGTCGATCCAGAGCAGGCTTTGCGCGGCGCCAACGCCAAGTTCGAGCGCCGCTTCGCTCATATCGAGGCGCGGCTCAAGGATGCGGGCCGCGCGCCCGAGCAAGCGAGCCTCGACGAGATGGACGCGCTGTGGGATGAGGCGAAAGCTCGCGAGTCTCGGCCCGCGCCAAAGAAACGCGCTCAAAATCCGTGACGTTTTGCACGCGGCGGGACCGTTGGCCTCAAGCTCATCTCGCCGGCGGGGCCAAAGCGGCGAGTTCGACGGCCAGCGCTTCGTCGACCGGCTCGTCGAGCAGCAGCCGGTACCAGATCGCGCCATAGATCGCCGAGACCAGGGCTTCCCGCTTATGGGCGTCGGCGACGCGCGTCGCGAGGATCTGGCGCAGCGGCTCGCGGCGCGGTTCGATCAGGCGCTCGCGCAGCATGGCGCGCAGCTTCGGATCGAATTGCGCCTCGGCCATGAGGTGGCGCAAAACCGGCCCGACCGCCGCCATGGCCGGGATCACCGCGCGCAAAAAGCCGAGCAAGTCGCCTGACCGGATCGCCGCCTCTTGCGGCCGATCGATGCGCGCGCGGCCCTTCTCGGCCAGCGCGTCGAGAATCACGGCGGCCTTGCTCGGCCACCAGCGATAGAGCGTCTGCTTGCCCGCCCCGGCGGCCTTGGCGATCGAATCGGCCGTGACGCGCGCATAGCCGCGCTCCATCACCTGCCAATAGGCGACGTCGAGAATAGCGTTCTTGCTCAATTCGGAACGCGGCCGTCCAGGCCGGCGCTTTTCGGCCTTTTCCATGCCGCCAGAATAGAACCGGATTGCGAGACTTCAAGTCTCGCAATATAATGAGACTCGGAGTTCCGAAATTGGAGGCGGTGATGAAAGCCTGGCGCGCGCTGGAAAACGGCCGGTTGGAGCTGCAGGACCTGCCGACGCCGCGGCCGGCCGCAGGCGGCGTTGTGCTGCGCATGCAGGCCGCCTCGATGCTCTCCTATCTGCGCCAGGTCCTGGACGGCTCGCTGGGCTACGACACGCCGCCAAGGCCGTTCACGCCGGGCACAAACGGAATCGGAATCGTCGAGGCTGTCGGCGCCGGGGTCTATCATCTCTCGCCCGGTCAGCGGGTCACGCTCGATCCGCATCTCGTCGCGAATGAGCCGGTGGCCGAGCCGGCTCAAATCCTCATCGGCCTGACCGGGATGCGCCGCTCGTCCGAGGCCAGCCGCCCGCATGGCCCGACAAAGGCTTTGCAGGCCTCCTGGCCGGACGGGACCTATGCCGAGATGGTCCACATGCCGGCCGCCGTCGCGACGCCCCTGCCCGCCGCGCTCGACGCCCTGCCGGCGGCGAAGCTTGCGGCGATCGCCAAATTCCTTGTGCCCTATGGCGGATTGTTGCGGATGAATCTGCAGGCCGGCGAGACGATCGTCGTCAATGGCGCGACCGGCTATTTCGGCGGCGCCGGAGCGTTGCTGGCGCTGGCCTTGGGCGCCGGCCGGGTCGTCGCCGCCGGGCGCGACGCCAAGGCGCTCGACGATCTCGCCGGCGCCGCCGGGCCGCGCCTCGCTCCCGTCGCCCTGACCGGGGACGTCGAGGCTCTGCGGGCGGCCGCCGGCCGCGGCGCGGATTGCGCGCTCGATCTCGTCGGCCGAGCCGAGAGCGCCGATGCGACGCTGGCGGCCTTGCGCAGTCTCAGGCGCGGCGGCCGCCTTGCTCTCATGGGCAGCGTGAGCCAGCCCTTGCCGCTGACCGTCGGCGAAATGCTGGGCCAGGATTGGACCGTGATGGGCGTCTTCATGTATCCGCGCGACGCCCCGGCGCGGCTCGCCAGGCTCATCGCCTCGGGCCAACTCGATCTCGGCCTGATCCGCGAGCGCGCCTTTCCGCTCGCCGACATCGAAGCGGCGATGAACGCCGCCGCCAGGATGCGCAGCCGCGACCTGACTGTTTTGACGATGGACTGAAGGCTCAGCTTAAAGCCTGAGCGATGTTCGGAAACCGGCGCGCCACCCGGCCCATCTTGTCCGGGGCGACGCGCAGCCGGAGATGGATTTTCCCGTCCTCGGCCTGCCGGCGCGCCATCACTTCGGTGTTCTCGTAGAGCCAGTGCAAGCCCTGCCCGTCGGCGCTGTCGATATCGAGGTCGACCAGCGCGCGGCCGGCGGCGAGACGATCCTCGATCGCGGCGAGCAGCGCGTCGAGCCCCTCGCCGGTCAAAGCCGATACCGCGATCGCCTCGCCTTTTGCCTCGCCGTTGCGAGCGCTGCGCAGAGCCTCGCGGCGATCGCCATCGAGCTTGTCGAGCTTGTTCCAGACCTCGATCACACGCCCGGCGCTCGGCGAGACGCCGAGTTCGGCGAGGATAGCCGCCACATCGGCGCTCTGCGCCTCGCTGTCGGCATGCGAGATGTCGCGGACATGCAGGATGACGTCGGCCGCCAGCACTTCCTCCAAGGTCGCGCGGAAGGCGGAGATCAGCATGGTCGGCAGGTCGGAAATGAAGCCGACCGTGTCCGAGAGGATCGCGGTCCCGCCATGCGGAAGCTCGAGCGCCCGCATCGTCGGATCGAGCGTCGCGAACAGCATGTCCTCGGCGACGACGCTCGACCGGGTCAGCCGGTTGAAGAGCGTCGACTTGCCGGCGTTGGTGTAGCCGACTAGGGCGACGACAGGATAAGGCACGCGACGGCGACTCTCGCGATGCAGGGCGCGCGTGCGCTTGACCTTGCCGAGGTCGGCTTCGATCTTGGCGAGGCGCTCTTCGATGATGCGGCGGTCAGCCTCGAGCTGAGTCTCGCCCGGCCCGCCGAGGAAGCCGAAGCCGCCGCGCTGGCGCTCGAGGTGGGTCCAGGAGCGCACCAGGCGACTTTTCTGATAGGTCAGGTGCGCGTGCTCGACCTGCAGCGCGCCTTCGCGCGTGCGCGCCCGGCGGCCGAAAATCTCGAGGATAAGCCCGGTGCGATCGAGGACCTTGGCATTCCACGCCTTCTCCAGATTGCGTTGCTGCACCGGCGACAGTGCGCAATCCATGACCACGATGCCGGCCTCGAGGGTCTTGATGACGCCGGCGAACTCCTCGACCTTGCCCTTGCCGAGATAGGTTGCCGGCCGCACCGCATTTAGCGTGACGACGCCGGCCTGCTCGACGTCGAGGTCGATGGCGCGCGCCAATCCGATCGCCTCATCGAGGCGCGCGGCGGGCGAGCGCTGCGTGGCCGCCGTCCGTGAGGCGCGCACGACCGGCTCGATGACCAGCGCACGC
>DATGLU010000491.1:0-3484 GCA_035294045.1 Roseiarcus sp.
GGGCGTCGGCGCGCGGGGCTCCATCCGCCGCGCGAGATCGCGATCGAGCGTCGTCACCGAGAGGAAGACCTTGACCAAATTCTTCTTCGCCATCGGCGCCAAAATATCGAGATCGCGAACCACGAGATTGGACTTGGTGACGATGCCGACCGGGTGATCGTATTTGGCGAGAATTTCGAGGATCGAGCGCGTGATCCGATATTGCCGCTCGATCGGCTGATAGGGATCGGTATTGGCGCCCATGGCGATCGGCTGGACGCGATAATTCTTGGCGGCGAGCTCGCGCTCGAGCAAAGCCGCGGCGCCGTCCTTGGCGAACAGCTTGCTCTCGAAATCGAGGCCGGGCGACAGGCCGAGATAGGCGTGGGTCGGCCGCGCGTAGCAATAAACGCAGCCATGCTCGCAGCCGCGATAGGGATTGATCGACCGGTCGAAGGAAATGTCGGGCGATTCGTTGCGGGTGATGATCGTCTTCGGCTTTTCGAGGATGACCTCGGTCTTGAACGGCGGCAGCTCGTCGAGCGCGCCCCAGCCGTCGTCGAACTCCTCGCGCTTCTCGTTTTCGAACCGGCCGGAAATATTGGTCGAGGCGCCGCGGCCGCGGCGCCTGTCGTCGGCGACGATCCGGTCGCCGAAATTGACGCCGAGCTGGCGGGCGACGGCGACGCGCTCGGAGAGGTCGTGGAAATCGTGCTGACGCTGGTTGCCCATGGCCGTTCTCTCTGTCGATGAGAACAAAAAGAGAACATCTTAATTAATCGCGACCAGGGCGAGCGTCAAGGGGCTTGTTAGGCCCCATGCGGGGCACTGCGGCAGGGGAGCGCAATCCGCCATTGTTTGGAACGCCAAGCCAACGCGCCGAGCGGAGAGGCTGTCAAGGATCGCTTCGCGACCGCCTCCGGCGGCGCGCGCGAAAGCGCGCGTCCTTGACAGCCTCTCCGCTCGGCGCATGCCGGCCAGCGTTCCAAACAATGGCGGATTGCGCTCTTCCACGCCCTGTTGGAAGCGGGCCACAGCGCAGCGCATTCATGCTTCGCGCCTATCGGTCGGCGCGCCGGTCCGCTGGGCTTGACGACGCCGCCCGCCTCTTGATCCGATAGCGACAGCCTATCGTCCGGGGGACCGCGCCGATGATGCTGCGCCAGCTCGAATATCTCGTCGCCCTTGCCCGCGAGAAGCATTTCGGCCGCGCCGCGGCGGCGTGCCATGTATCGCAGCCGACCCTCTCGGCGGCGATCCGCCAGCTCGAGGACGAGCTCGGCGCGCCGATCGTCGAGCGCGGCCACAAATTCCACGGCCTCACCGCGCAGGGGAAAGCCGCGCTCGACCACGCCCACCGCATCCTCGCCGAGGCGGGCGCCTTGAAACGCGATCTCGAAGAGATGGACCGCGGCCTTTCCGGGCGGCTGCGCATCGGCGCGATCCCGACGGCGCTGCCGATCATCGCTCACATTACGGCGCCGTTCTATCAGCGCTTCCCCGACGTGCTGGTGACCATCCTGTCGCTGAACTCCCAGCAGATTCAGCAGGGAATCGACGATTTCGAGCTCGATGTCGGCCTCACCTATCTCGACAACGAGCCGCTGAACGATGTCCGCGCCAAGCCGGTCTATGTCGAGCAATATATGTTCCTGACGCCGTCGGCCGGGCCTTACGCGCGGCGCCGCTCGATCACCTGGAGCGAGGCCGGCGGCGCGCCGCTCTGCCTGCTGACGCCGGACATGCAGAACCGCCGCATTGTCGACGGCATTTTCCGCTCGGTCGACGCTTCGCCCAAGCCGGCGATGGAGACGAATTCGATCTTCAACCTCTGCTCGCACGTTTCGGCCGGCTTGTGGTCGTCGATCGTGCCGGTTCAGCTCCTGCAGTTTTTCGGCGTGCCGCGCGGCGCCAAGGCGATCGAGCTGGTCGAGCCCAAGGCGCAGCGCACGATCGGCCTGATCATGGCCGACCGCGAGCCGCCCTCGCCGCTCGCCCGCAACCTTTTCGCCATGGACCGGCCGGCCGATATCGGCAGCTTGATCCTGCCGCCGGTCTCGGCCGCGGCCGCGCTGATTGATAGATAATTCCTATAATGCGGTCGAAACGTTCAATTTGCCAGTCCGAGCAATTTTGATCGATTCTATTCTCGTCGAGGCGGCCGGCGCCGCTTGCAAAAGCGCCGTTTGATAGAGGGAGACGATGACGCGCAAGCAGGCCTGGGACGAGGGATTGGCGGGCCGCCTGATCGAGGCGCATGAAGGCGCCGACGGCGCGCTCCTGCCCATCCTGCACGCGCTGCACGACGCCTTCGGCTATATCGACCGCGCCGCCATCGCCCCGATCGCCGCGGCCCTCAACATTTCCAAAGCCGATGTCCACGGCGTCGTCAGCTTTTACCACGATTTTCGCGATGCGCCGGCGCAAGGCCCCGTCCTCAAGCTCTGCCGGGCCGAATCCTGCCAGGCGATGGGCTGCGAGGATTTGGTCGAGCATCTCCGCGACGCGCACGGGCTGACGCCGGATCGCGGCGATGGCGGCGGCCTTTCCGTCGAGACCGTCTATTGCCTCGGCAATTGCGCCCTCTCGCCGGCCGCCTTGCTCGACGGCGCGCCGATCGGCCGCTTGACCGCAGCCAAGCTCGACGCGCTCGTTCGTCAAGCCCGCGAGGCGGCGCCGTGAAAGCCAAGGTCTATGTTCCCGGCGATTCCGCCGCCCTCTCGGTCGGCGCCGATCGCGTCGCCGCGGCGATCGCGAAAGAAGCAGCCCGCCGCGGCCTCGACGTGACGATCCTGCGCAACGGCTCGCGCGGCCTCTTCTGGCTCGAGCCGCTGGTCGAAATCGAGGGCGCGGCCGGACGCCTCGCCTATGGGCCGATCGAGGAAGAGGATGTCGCCTCGCTGTTCGACGCGCATTTCCTGTCCGGCCGCGCCCATCCCAAAGCGCTCGGCCGGATCGAGGACCATCCTTATTTGAAGCGGCAGCAGCGCTTGCTCTTCGCGCGCTGCGGCGTCACCGATCCTTTGTCGATCGACGATTATCGCCGGCATGGCGGATTGAAAGGACTTGAGCGCGCGCTCGCGATCGGGCCGGCGGCCATCGTCGAAGAGGTCGCGGCTTCCGGCCTGCGCGGGCGCGGCGGCGCCGGATTTCCCGCCGGAATCAAATGGCGCACCGTCGCCGCGACCGCAGCGGCGCAGAAATACGTCGTCTGCAACGCCGACGAGGGCGACAGCGGCACGTTCGCCGACCGCATGATCATGGAGGGCGATCCCTTCGCCTTGATCGAGGGCATGGCGATCGCGGCGATCGCGGTCGGGGCGACGAAAGGCTTTATCTATATCCGCTCGGAATATCCGCACGCCTTTGCGAAATTCAACGAAGCGCTCGCCGTCGCGCGCAAGGCCGGATTGCTCGGCCGCTCCGTTCTGGGCTCGCCGCATGCTTTCGACATCGAGACGCGGCTCGGCGCCGGCGCCTATATTTGCGGCGAGGAGACCTCGCT
>DATGLU010000492.1:0-8365 GCA_035294045.1 Roseiarcus sp.
GGCGGCCGGCGCCGGCTATTCGACGGCGACCGATCTCGCCGACTGGCTGGTGCGGCGGCTCGGCCTGCCGTTCCGAGAGGCTCATCACATAACCGGGCGCATCGTCGCGGCGGCCGCGGCGCGCGGCTGCGCCCTGGAGAAGCTGCCGCTCGCCGAGATGCAGGCGATCGAGCCGCGCATCGACGACGAGGTTTTTTCCGTGCTCGGCGTCGAGCGGTCGGTGCGGAGCCGCGCGAGCTATGGCGGGACTGCTTCGGCCAATGTCCGCCGCCAGGCGCGGCTCTGGCTGAAGCGCCTGTCCAAGAACCTGGCGGCGCCGAGCGTCACGCAAGTTTGAAGGCGCGACAAGCGGTCGCGTTTTGCGCAAACCTAAACGAATATTCATGGCTGAAGCCGCTTTGGCCCGGCTTTTCTGAACGAATATTAATGTCGCTCAGATAAATGCTTTGCTATTTAAAAGGGACTCTTGAAGCGGCGCTTAAGCACCTTATGTCAATCCCGAAGAATCCTCCTTCGATCGCGAGAACCTTTTCTGTTTGAAGGCGTTTGGAGCGATGAGACCCATACGCATTCGGCAAAGCGGGCCTGGCGATGGCCTGAAGGTTTCGCCGAAAGAGAGACGGAGGTTTGACATGCGCGCTTCGATGACGAAAGCCGTTGCGGTTTCGCTGACGGCGCTTGCTCTGGGTGTGGCGACGATCGGCGCCTCCACGCCGGCTTCCGCGGCCATGTGGCATGGCGGCGGACACTGGCATGGCGGCGGCTGGCATGGCGGCTGGCATCATGGCGGCTGGGGCTGGGCGCCCTTCGCATTCGGCGCCCTGGCCGGCGCTGCGCTCGCCGCGCCTTACTATTACGGCGGCTATTATGGCTACAATGCCTGCGTGACTTACCAGCCGATGTATGACGCCTGGGGCAACTACATCGGTCAGCAGGCGGTGAATGTGTGCTGATCAGCACGAAGAGTTCGCCGGCTACCCCAAGCCGGCGCTCGGAACGCTGCGCCCCTCAGCGTTCCCCGTTCCTGGCCCCGCTTCGGCGGGGCCCTTTTTTTGGCGAATGAAAAACTCCCGTCCCGCCGCTGCGCGCCCCGAGCAGGACGGCGCTCGGCGTCCCGTAAGCCAATCCCGTGATCCGATCGCGGCGCCGCCGCGGACCATCGATACGGGAGTTCAATCCATGCGCATCATTGCTCGTAAGGCCACTGCTTCGCTCGCCGCCTTGGCCCTTGGCGCCGCCGTTCTCGGCGCAAGCCCCGCTTCCGCCCATTCTTGGCACGGCTGGCATCATCACGGCTATTGGGGCCCCGGCGTCGCTTTCGGCGTGCTCGGCCTCGCCGCCGGCGCGATCGTCGCCTCGCAATATGAATGCGTTCGTTATCGCCCGGTTTATGACAGCTACGGCAACTATGTCGGCCGGCAGGCCGTCAACATCTGCTGACGAGGCGCGCTGCTCAAGCCGGCCGGCTCGGCCGGCTTTGAAGGGACGCTGCGCCCCTCAGCGTTCCCGTTGCCCTGGCCCCGCTTCGGCGGGGCCTTTTTTTGCGCCCCGCCACGGTACGATAAAATCGAATTCATGCCGCGCCATCGGAACTGGTCCTACGCCGGCCCGTTCCTGACCTATCAGAGCGAACGCGCCTTTCGCTCGCTTTTAGGTTGCGGAGAATGAACATGCGTAATTCGGTCAAGACAGCCGTCCTCGCGGCGGCGTCGGCGCTGGCGCTGGCTTTTGCCGCCGCGCCCGCGTCGGCGGCTCTCTATCATGGCGGCGGCCACGGTGGCGGCGGGTTCCATGATGGCGGCGGGACGTTTCGCGGCGGCGGCAGTTTTCACGGCGCCGGAACATTTGGTGGCGGCATGAACGCCTTCCATGCCAACGCCGTTCGTAACACCACGTTCGGCGGCGGCCATATGTGGGGTCATCGAGGCTGGACAGGCCATCGCTGGGCAGGCGCGGGATGGAATAATGGCGGCTGGGGCGCGGCCGGCTACCGTAACGTTGCGCTCGCCAATCATGGCTGGACCGGGCGGCGCTGGGCCGGCGATTGGGATCACCATTGGCGGGGCGGCTGGCATCGCGGCTGGCGCCATCGCTACTGGGCCGGCGGTTGGGGCGCTCCCTACTGGGGCGCGAGCTGGGGCTGGAGCTATCCCTACGTCGCTATGACTACGGCTATCCCTATGTCGCCGAATACGATTACGGATATCCGTATTACGGCAACGCTTGCGCGCCATATTGGAACGGCTACGCCTACGTCTATCCCGACAGGCTGGCTTGCGCGGCCGGCGGCGTGGTCATCAACACGCCGCTGATCAGCTTCGGCGTCTACTGAGCGCGCGCCTCGAGCCGGGCGGCGGCCCGCGGCGCCGGCCAGAAAGCGCCGCCGGTCATCGCCCGCGGCGCGCCGGTCGTCGTTGGCAAGGACAAGGGTAAGCCGCGCTGCGAGCGGATGGCGAGATAAGCGAAGCAATGCGCTTCGAGCGCATCGCCGTCATGGCCGGCGGCTTCGATCGGATCGACCGGCGCGCCGAGCCGCCGCTGCAGCGACTCCATCAGCGTGCGGTTGCGCCGGCCGCCGCCGGTCAC
Source organism: Roseiarcus sp. (assembly GCA_035294045.1). Classification (GTDB taxonomy): domain Bacteria; phylum Pseudomonadota; class Alphaproteobacteria; order Rhizobiales; family Beijerinckiaceae; genus Roseiarcus. Next base: position 2,587 of record DATGLU010000492.1, read on the forward strand.
CAGCCAGCGCAGCGGCGCGCGCTCGAAAAAGCGCGTCGCGGCCGCGGTCGCCTCGACCGTGAAGGCGGTGAGGGTGGCGGCCCCATCCGCGTCGGAAAGCTCGTCCGCGGCCCGCGCAAGCGTGTGGAAATGATTGCGGTCGAGCGATTTCGGCGGCCGCCGATCGAAATAGGGATCGCTCATCAGCCGCGCGAGGATTTCTTCGTCGATGCGGCCGCTGGCCGCCAGCGCGCCGCCGGCGTCGTGGCTGGCGCCGCGCCGGCGCAGCAGGAAGTCGTCGATCAAAGCGTTGGCCGGTCCGGCGTCGAAGGCGACGATCTCGCCGGCCGCGCCAAGATAGGTGACATTGCCGACCCCGCCCCAATTGAGAACCGCCAGAGGCCGCGGCGCCGTTGCTGCAATCGCCGCGTGATAAAGCGGCGCGAGCGGCGCGCCCTCGCCGCCGGCGGCGATGTCGGCGGCGCGGAAATCGCAGACCACGTCGAGGCCGAGCCGTTTGGCCGCCTGGGCGCCGTCCATGAGTTGGCGAGTGAAGCGCTCGCGCGGCCGGTGCAGGACGGTCTGGCCATGCAGGCCGACCAGCGCGACGCTTTGCCGATCGAGCTTATGCGCCTTCATGAAGGCTTCGACCGCCGCAACATGCGCGTCGGTCACCGCCGCTTCAAGCTCGGCGAGCGGCTCGCGGGCCGCCTGAGGATCGGCGATGATCCTGTGCAGGGCGGCGCGCGTCTCTTCCGGATAGGAAAAGGTCGCGCCCGGTCCCGGCCGGACCAGGCTCTCGCCGTCGCTGGCGAGGATCGCCACGTCGATTCCGTCCATCGACGTGCCGCTCATCACGCCGATCGCGGCGACGAGGCGAGGGGCCAAGCCGCTCACTGCGCCGCGCCGATCGTGACGGCGAGCCTGGCGACGCCCTCGATCGAGGCTTCCAGCCGGTCGCCTGGCTGGACCGGCCCGACCCCGGCCGGCGTACCGGTGAAGACGACGTCGCCCGGCCCGAGATGATAGAAGCCGGAAAGGTGGGCGATCAGCTCAGGGACGGACCAGACGAGCTCGGCGATGTCGCTCGCCTGCCGGGTCTCGCCGTTCTGCCGCAGCTCGATCCGGGCGCGCTTGGGATGGCCAATCGCCGAAGCCGGCGCGATCGCCGAGACCGGCGCGCTCGCTTCGACATCCTTGCCGAGCGTCCACGGCCTTTGCTTGGCTCGCTCCGAGAGCTGGAGGTCGCGCCGCGTCATGTCGAGCCCGCAGGCATAGCCGAAAATCGCCGCCTCGGCCTGGTCGGCGGCGATCTTGAAGGCGGGCGCGCCGAGCGCCACGACCAGCTCGCATTCGAAATGATAGTTCGTCGTGCCGGGCGGATAGGGAATCGTCGCGCCGTCCTGGCGCAGGGCCGTCGCGCTCTTGGAAAAGTAGAAAGGCTTCTCGCGATCGACGACATGGCCCATCTCGCGGGCGTGCTCCTCGTAATTGCGGCCGACGCAGAAGATGCGCGCCACCGGATAGAGCTGGTCTCGCCCGGCGATCGGCAAGGCGGGGAAAGGCGGCGGCTCGAAAAGGTACTTGCTCATATCCGTTGGCTCATAAAGCTGGTTTCGCGCCGCTCGCCCTCATCCGGCCGCTTCGCGGCCGCCTTCTCCCGCAAGCGGGAGAAGGGGCTGTAGCCACATTCGGCGACCGCGGCCTGCAGGCGCCGACGAAAGCCGCAGCGCGCCCCCTCTCCCGCTTGCGGGAGAGGGTTGGGGTGAGGATGCGCCTGCAAGCTTTTCAATCAAGTCTCCAAGGAAAGTACGTTCTCACCCGCCCTGATTGGCGCCGGGGACCCAGAGGACGTCGCCGGCGCCGCGCTGATTGGCGGCGCGCGCCGCGACGAAGAGATAATCGGAAAGACGGTTGATATAGGCGAGCGCCGCCGCGCCGACCTCCTCGCCCTCGATATGGCTCAAGGCGACAATGTCGCGCTCGGCGCGCCGGCAGATCGTGCGGGCGAGGTGGAGCGCGGCCGCGGCCTCGCCGCCGCCCGGCAGGACGAATGAGCGCAGAGGGGCAAGATCGGCGTTGAGCGCGTCGATCGCTTTCTCCAGCGCCGCGACCTGGTCCATCGTCACCCGCAGCGGGGGGCGCTTGGCCTTGGCGCTGACGACGGTCTTTTCGCCGGGCATGCAGAGATCGGCGCCGAGATCGAAGAGATCGTTCTGCGCCCGAGCCAAGACGCGGTCGATCGCCGCGAGATCGGGATCGGCCGATCCCGCCGTCGCCCGCCGCGCCAAGCCGATCGCGCTATTGGTCTCGTCGACCGCGCCAAAGGCGGCGACGCGCGCGTCGTCCTTGCGCCGGCGCTGGCCGTCGCCGAGCGCCGTCGAGCCGGAATCGCCGGTGCGGGTGTAGATTTTGTTGAGCTTCACCATCGCCGTTGTGCCCAACTCATCGTCATTGAGCGAAGCGACGAAGCAATCCATTCGTAGGGCGGCGCTCCGCGAATGGATTGCTTCGCTTTCGCTCGCAATGACGGATCTTCAGCCGAATCAATGCATGCGCGTCAAAAGCACAAGGACGATGAGGACAATGGCGAAGAATTGCAAGCCAACGCGCCAGCGCATCAGCGTTTGCGACGTGTTCGATGCGCCGCCGCGCAGCATATTGGCGAGGCCGAGCAGGAGAACGAGCGCAACCGCGGCCAATGCGACGCCGACGCCAATATTCGAAAAGGCATGCATCGCGCGCCTCGCTTTTATTCGCTCAAAAGCGATCTATAGCAGGTTTGCGGAAACGAGAAGGCTTCAACCAGCGAAGACTCAGTCCGCCGGTTCTCTGAAGGCGGTCACGCGAATTTCGACGCGCATCTTGGGATCGCCGAGCGCCGCGACGCCGAGACAGGTCCAGATCGGCTGATGGTCGGGCATTCGCCGCCGGAACTGGCGGCCCATTTCGGCGGTCGCGGCCAGAATCGCGCCGTCCGGCTCCAGCGTGTGATAGGAGTTGATGTGAGCGACATGCCGCCAGTTCAAGCCCACGGCGTTCAGCATATACGCTACGTTGTCGAACGCCTGGTCGATTTCCGCTTCAATCGGGCGTCCGGTCGGGAAGTCGAGCGTTCTCGGGTCCCAGCCGCCTTGTCCGGAGAATTCGACGCGGTCGCCCGCCTCCATCGCCATTGAGTAGCTGTAGTCCCGGCGCTGCTTCTCGCCCCAGCCGCCGGGCGCATGCAGTTTGAATTTCGGCACTGCGGCCTCCCCTAAATTCAAACCGAAGCGCCGTCGTCAGTCCGGCAGATTGCGGTTGAGCAGGCGCTCGAGATAGTCGCGCTCGTCGCCCGGCCGATTGGGGTCGGAGAGGCGGCGGCGCAATTCCTCCATCACCCGGCGGGCGCGCTCGGCCGCGCCGATCGCATCGCCCAGCGGCCCCATCGCCGCGCCGCGGCCCTGCGGCCCGAATTCGCGGCCGAGCGGATCGCGCCCTCTTTGGCCCTGTCCTTTGCCCGGCCGAAGCTCGGCTTCGCCTTCGCCCGAGCCCTGCTCGCCCTGCATCTGCTGCTGCATGCCCTGGGCGCCGCGGCGCAAGGCCTCCAGGGCGCGGCCTTGATCGCCGATCGCCTTGCCGCGGCCGTTCTGCCCTTGCTTGAGATCGCCCTCGGCGTCGCCCATGGCTCGGTCGGCGTCGTCGAACCCCTGCTCGCTCTTCAGGCCGAGCCCCTTCATTCGGCGCTGCAGGTCGTTGAGCCGGTCGCGCAAGGCCTTCTGCCGCTCGTCGAGCGGCGTTCCGTCGCCGGGCTGCTCCTGGCCGGATTCGGCGCTCTCGTCGCCCGGCTGGCCCTGCTGCTGCGCGTCGGGCGAACCCGAGCGGCGGCGTGCGCGCTGATCCTGCCGGAATGTGTCGTCGCGCAATTTCTGCTGGTCGCGTAAGAGCTTGTCGACGTCGCCGAGCGCTTTCCGCATCTGGCGCTCGGCCTGGCTCGCGCCGCCGCGCCGCGCGCCGCGCAGATTTTCGAATAGATTTTGCAACTGATCGAGCATCGCCTGCGCCTCGGCCTTATCGCCGCTGCGCGCCGTCTCTTCCATCCGGTCGAGCAGGCTCTGCAAATCCTGCTCATTGAGCATCTGGTCGTCTTGATCTTGACCCTGCTGGTCGGCGCCGGCCTGCTTTTGCGCGTTCTCGGCGAGTTCGCGCGCGAAATTCTCGGCCGCCTGGCGCAGCTCTTTCATCAATTCGCGAATCTCTTCGTCGCTCGCGCCACGGTCGAGCGCCTCGCGCAGGCGCTGCTCGGCGGCGCGCAGATCGCGCTCGGCTTGGGTGGCGTCGCCGTCCTCGATCTGCAGCGCCATCGCCCAGAGCAGGTCGCAGACGCCGAGAAGATCGGCGTCGGACCGCGCGTTGTCGAGGCGGGTTTGCGCAGTGCGCAGGCCGAGATAGACGCTGGCGCTGATCTTGAAGAAATCCGGCGCGATCGTCAGCGCGTCGAGCGTCTCGGCGACGCGGCCGCGATTATGGTCCGGATCGAGCGCCAAATCGCGGCGCTGCTCGACCAGCGCCTTGGCGAGCGGGTTGGAGAAGACGCGCTGCGGCAGCCGGACCTCGGTCGCGTCGCTCACCCCTTCCTCGCCGGCGACATTGTCGGCGCGCAGGGTCATCAGGACTTTCGCGCCGGCCCAGAGATGCTCGGAGAGATCGCCGGTCGTCTGCCCGTCGCCGGTTCCGCCCTGGCTCGGCGGCAATTGCAGGCCCATATGCGGCGGCTCGACCAGCGAGCGCGGCGCCGGCTTGCCGTCGCTCGGCGGCGGCTTGACGAAATCGGCTTCCGCGGCGGAGACGCCATATTGATCGGCGATGCGATAGCGCAGCGTCAGCGAGCCGCGCGCATTGGCGTGCGGCGGCGCGGTCAGGGCGATGGTCGGCTTGCCGTTGGGCAGGCCGACAATATTGAAGGCGGCGAGGGTCGAGCCGCCGCGTTCGATCGTCAGCTTGCCGGCGCCTTTGATGGTCCAGCGCTGCTCCTTCGGATCGCGGCTCGCCTTGGCGTTGGTCCCGCCGGCTTTGCTGGGTTCGAGCGGCGTCAGAGCGCCTTCGACCTTGGCCGACGCGGTTTGCGGGTCCGCCCTGACGACCAGGATCGAGCCGGCCGGCGTCTCGATTCTGGCCGGGCCGTCCGCCTTCGCCGCCTTGCCGAGAACGTCGAGCATGATCGGCGGCCTGCCGGTAAAAGCCGGCGGATCGATCCAGGCGTCGAGCCTGAAGCCCTGCGCCGGCCTCATGTCCAAGCGCCAGTCGAAGGCGGCGGCGACGCGGGCGTATTTTTCAGGCCCGGCGACGAAAGCGGCGGCGATCGCCAAGACCAAAACGCCGAGGCGCAAGGCGAGGCGGTCCTTCTCGACCATGCGCGGCGAAGGCGGAGCGAGCGCGATTTTCGCGACGTTTTCGGCGAGCCGGCGCTGATGCAGGCGCCAAAGCGCGCGGGTCGCCTCGTCCGCGGCCGAATCGGCGAGGCGGTCCATGCTGGAGGAAGCCGGGCGATGCGCCGCGCCGCTGTCGCGGTCGAGCCGGGCCAAAGCGTCGGCGTCACGTTTTCGCGAGACGATCGTCCAGGCGAGCGGAACAAGGGCTGCGATCAGGGCGGCGGCGAAGAGCGCGACCCCGACGCCGCGCGCCCAAGGCGGCGCGTAGAACCACAGGCCGAACCAGGAGCAGGCGAGGAACAGCAGGAGGACGGTCAGCGCCCAGGCGAGAGGCGGCCAGACGCGCTCCCAGGTCAGCACCCAATAGGCCTGGCGGGCGAGGCGGCGTA
>DATGLU010000493.1:0-11471 GCA_035294045.1 Roseiarcus sp.
AAGGCCGCGTCGATGGCGAGGCCATAGGCGCCATAGCCATAGATCAGCAGCGGCGCCGTGCCGTCGATCGGCGTATCCTTGCGATGCAGGAGCGAGATCGGCACGCTCTCGCCGTCCGGCGCTTTTGCGAAGATGCGCCGCGTGACGTAGTCGCTCGACTGAAAGCCCTTCGGAGCCATCTGGCGCTTGCGCAAGGTCCGCTCGCGCGTCGCCATGTCGTAATCGTAAATCTCGCGCGGCGTCGTCATCGACGAATACGAGAAGCGCATGACGCTCTGGTCGAACTCGAAGACGTTTTCAAAGCCGAGCGAATAGGCCTCCGCCTCGAAGGCGACGCTATGCTCCGCGCCGGTGTCGAGATCGCGGATCACGATGCGCGGCAAGCCGTCCTCGCGTTCGAGGCGCGCCAGGAAGCGCTTGAACAAGGCCGTCGCGACGATCAGCCGGCCCGCCTTGTGCGGGATCAGATCGCGCCAATTGGCCATGCCCGGCGCGTCGGTCGGCGCGACGGCGATCTTGAAATCGGCGGCGCCGTCGCTGTTGGCGCGAATGAAGAAGCAGTCGCCGTGATCCATCACGTCGTAGCGCAAGCCGGGGCGGCGCGGCTCGACGACGCGCGGCGGGGCGGCCGGCTCGTCGAGATCGACGACATGGCTTTCCGACGAATCATGGCCATGGACGGAAATGATCGCCGACCGCCCCAGCCGGGTCGGCGACACGTTGATGAACCAGGCCGGGTCGGCCTCTTCGAAAATCACCGTGTCGGCGCTCTGAGGATCGCCTAGCCGATGCAGCAGCACCCGCCACGGCCGATGATTTTCGTCGATCGCGACATAGAGGAAGGCCGAGGAATCGCGCGTCCACACGGCGTGGCCGGTGCAATTCTCGACGCGATCGGCGAGGTCGGCGCCCGAGGCGATGTCGCGCACGCGGATGGCGAACAACTCGGAGCCCTTGTCGTCGGCGCTCCAGGCGAGCTTGCCGTGATCGGGCGAGTGGCGCGCGTCGAACAGATGAAAGAACGTCTTCCCGACGGCCAGCGCGTCGCCGTCGACAAGGACGCTCTCTTCGCCACCCTGGCGCGGGATGCGGCAGAAAATCCGATGCTGCCCGCCATGGCGATAGCGCGTGTAATAGGCGTAGGGCCCGTCCGGCTGCGGCGCCTCGCTATCGTCCTCCTTGAGCCGGGCGCGCATTTCGCGCGCCAGCTCGCGCCTTAACGCCTTGAACGGCCCGAGAATTTCGGCGCAATAGGCGTTCTCCGCGTCGAGCTGGCGGCGGATCGGCGCCGGCAATTGTATCGGGTCGCGCAGGACCTCGCGCCAATTCTCGGCCCGCAGCCAGGCATAGTCGTCGGTCCAGTGAAGGCCGTGGGCGGCCCGCTTTTCGGCCTTCTTTTCGGCTTTCGGCGCCGCCGCATCCAGATTTTCCGAAACTTGCGTCATCAATCGTTCGAGCATGGGCGGCGTTGAAGCCCGGCGCAGGAGCTTTGTCCAGGCGCCGATTCTCTCATGCTTGCCATGCGCGAGGCTCATGGGGAAGCCGATCGGCCTGCGGCGATTGTGTCCCGGACAATCGGGAGGCATATAGATCGGCCCGCTCGGCGACGTGGCCGGCGGAAATCGCCATTCGCCAGGGCGTTGTGGACGAAAAAGCCGATGTATGAACCGCCGCTCCATAAGAAGGACGACCTCCCGGCGCTGCATGCGCTGATCCGCGCCCAGCCGCTCGGCCTGCTGATCAGCCACGGCCCGGACGGGCTCGAGGCCAACGCCATTCCCTTCCTCATCGATGCTTCAGCGTCGAAGCTCGGGACGCTGCGCGCCCATATGGCGCGGGCGAACAAGCAATGGCGCGCTTTGCAGCAGGCGGAGGAGGCGCTCGTCGTGTTCCAGGGGCCGGACCGCTATATCTCGCCGAATTGGTACGCGACCAAGCGCGAGACCGGCAAGGTCGTGCCGACCTGGAACTATGTCATGGTCCAGGCCGCCGGCCGGCCGCGGGTCATCGAAGACGCCGAATGGCTGCGCGCGCAGATCGGCGAGCTGACGCGCACGCACGAGGGGATGCGGCCCGCGCCCTGGGCGGTGTCCGACGCGCCGGCCGATTTCGTCGCGATGCAGATCAAGGCGATCGTCGGCGTCGAGATCGAGATCGCCCGCATCGCCGGCAAATGGAAGGTAAGCCAGAACCGCCCCGCCGCCGATCGCGACGGCGTCGTCCAAGGCCTGATCGCCGAAGACGAGCCGATGGCGCTGGACATGGCGGAGATCGTGCGCGGCGAGGGCGCCCGGAAAGGGTGAAGGCGGTTTCGATTCTTCCGAAAGATCCATTTTTCAGGTATGATGCGGCTGCCGTGCGCCTCGTGGATCGAAGAGCCCGTTTTGCGATCAAGCGTTACGACAGCGTGGACGCCATGAAGGCCGACGAATACGCCTATTGGCGACAGCGCTCTCCGCAAGAACGCTTCGCGGCGGTCTCGGAGATTTCAAGTGAGGTTTACGGCTTGAAAGACGCTGGCGCGAATGTACCCCGACTTCAAAGAACTCTTGTCCGCCTTCAACGATAATGGCGTAAAATATCTCATTGTTGGCGGTTATGCCGTCTCTTTTCATGCGCAGCCGCGGGCTACGAAGGATTTGGATATTTTTCTTGGTCCGAGCGCCGACAATGCGGTGGTCGCATATCGCGCGCTAGCGCAATTTGGCGCGCCGATCGAAACGCTTGAGCCTGAAGACTTGGTGGAGCCGGGTAAGTTCTTCCGTATGGGGACGCCGCCCGTCATGGTGGATATCATGCCGGAAATTAGCGGCGTTGCCTTTGATGACGCGTGGTCCCGGCGTGTCGAAACCGTAATAGACGCCGATCTACAATTGAAGGCGCCACCGGGATGGCCGCGGTACGAGGCGCGGAAGGTAGCAGAGGAAAAGCGCTGAGAGGTCTGAGACTCTTAGTCTAAGCGGCGCCCTCCGCCGCGAGCTGCCCAAATCGACCGCTCGCTCAGTCTGCTAAGGGATCAGTCCACGGATTGAATACAGGGACGCGCGCTCTTCTATAATCGCTGACGTCACGAGATACGACTGTCAGCCCGTGTTGGAGCGCCGTGGCGGCGATGATGAGGTCGGGCTGCGAGAAGGTGTGGCGGGCCTTGCGGCCTTCTTCGACCAGAAGACGCCACTTGAACATAACATCTTCGGTTATGGCGAGCACACGCTGCTCAAACATTGGCCGTACTTTATGCGTCAACCAGTCCTGGAGCTCGGCGCGACGGCTTACGTCGCTTACGCGCTCAATTCCGAATCGAATCTCGGCGAGCGTCACCGCGCTGACATGGAGACGATCGAGCGGCTGCGCCGCGACGAAGCTCAGCACTCTTCGTTCGGGTCTTGGACGGCGCAGTTCGGAAAGAATGTTCGTGTCGAGGAGCCAGCCGGTCACAACGAGACATCTCGGACCGGCATAGGCTCGCGCTTCGGCTCGAGATCGAACTGTCTCTGCGGCGAGGCTCGCATTGCAGCAATCAGCGCCTCGCCGGTGAGATCGCCCTTGAGGCGGCGAAACTCCTCGGCGCTGATGACGACGACTTCGTCGCGGCCGTGAACGGTCACGCGCTGCGGCCCCTCGCTTCGCACCCGGCGCACCAACTCGCTGAAACGCGCCTTGGCGTCGTGCAGCAGCCATTGGCCGGGTTGCGCCCGATCCCGCCGATGCGGCTTAGCCGAGTCGGACGATGATTTTGTTATTCTGGTCATCTTGACCAGATTATTGGGCCAACAACCCGATTTCAAGGGCCATTGGGGACCTTATGGCGCGCGCCAGGCGAGCAGGCGCCGCTCGGCGGCGTTCAGCGCCAGCGCGCCGGCGAAGCCGACCGCGCCGAGCAGGATGACGCCGGCGAAGAGATCGGCGGAACGGAACATGCGGGCGGAGAGCAGAACCCAATTGCCAAGGCCGTTGAGCCCCGCGATCATCTCGCAGACCACGGCGAGGATCAGCGCGACGGTGAGGCCGAGCCTCAGGCCGGCCATGATGTCGGGCAGGGCCGAGGGCAGGGCGATCTTGAAAATCACCGCCGCCCGCGACAGGCGCAAAGCGCGGGCCACTTCGTAGAGCCGCGGCTCGACCGCGGCGAAGCCATGGATGGTCGCCAGCAGCATCGGCCAGATCGCGCCGAAAGCGATGACGCCGAGCGCCATGGCCGGGCTCAAGCCGAAAAGCGCTATGGCGACCGGAATGATCGCCGAGGCGGGCAGGGGCCGCAGGAATTCTAGCGTCGGCGCGATGAAGGCGCGCGCCTGACGCGAGGCGCCGATCAGGGCGCCGAGCGCGATTCCGGCGATCGAAGCCAACAGCCAGCCTTCGATCATGTGCTCGACCGTGCCGGCGAGCTTGGCGCCGAGATCGCTCGCTTCGAGGCCGTGGACGAGCGCGGTGAAAGCGCGGTCGGGGCCCGGAAGGTAGACCGGCGAGACGAGCTTGAGATTGGCGACGAGCTGCCAGAGCGCGACGAGCAGCGCCACGACGAGGAGGCCGATCAGGCGGTCGCGAAGAGCTTTCATGGCTGCTCGGCGACTTGCGCGGCGCGGCCGAAAAGGCGGTTCTGCGCCAGGACCAGCAAGGCGTTGAGCGCAAAGCCGACGATCCCGATCCAGACGAGATAAGCAAGCATCAGTTCTGGCCGCAGCGCCTGGCCGGCGGTCATGATGCCGGCGCCGAGCCCGATCGGATTGACCGCTATCTCGACCGTGACCGCGACGATCAGCGCGACCCCGGCGGCGAGGCGGAAGGCGACGAAAATGCGCGGCAAGGCGGCCGGCGCGACGATTTTCACCACGCGCGCGACCGGGCCGAGACGCAAGGCGCGGGCGACCTCGATGAGGCGCGGCTCGATTCCGGCCACGGCGGCGCGGCTGAGGAGGAGCAGCGGCCAGACGCAGGCATAGGCGACGATGGCGATTTCCAGCCGATAGCCGAAGCCGAGCGCGACCAGCGCGATCGGGACCAGCGCGACCGAGGGTATGGGCCGCGTCAGCTCGATCGCGGCCTCAAGCGCGCGATTGGCCGCCGGCGCCGCGCCGAGCAGGACGCCGAGAACGAGGCCGATCGCGCCGCCCAGCGCCAGGCCGGCAAAGGCGCTCGCCAACGTATCGCGCGTCGCGGTCAACAGCGAGCCGTCGCCAAGCGCCTCGGCGAAAGCGGCGGCGATCGCGCTGGGCGGCGCCAGACTGTCGCTCGGGCCATGCGCTCGCGCGCCGATCTCCATCAGGACGACCAGGAAAATTGGCAGTACGAAAGCGCGGCCGTCGATCTTCATCGTTCGGCGCCTTTGATGAAGTCGTAGAGTTCGCGCCGCAGGCGCAGGAATTCCGGCGCCTCGCGCGTGGCGACCTGGTCGCGCGGCCGCGGCAGGTCGATCGCGAGCTCGATGCCGACGCGGCCGGGATGCGGCAGCAGGCCGATCACCCGGTCGCCGAGATAGATCGCCTCTTCGAGATCGTGGGTGACGAAGAACACGGTCGCGCCGCTCGACGCGGCGATCTTGAGCAATTCGTCCTGCAATTCCTGCCGGGTCATGGCGTCGAGCGCGCCGAACGGCTCGTCCATCATCAGGGCGATCGGCTCCTGGGCGAGGCAGCGCGCGATTTGCAGGCGCTGCTGCATGCCGCCCGACATTTGCGAAGGGTATTTGTCGGCGTGATGCGGCAGGCCGACCTTGGCGAGCAGAGCGGCGATGCGCGGCGCGCGCAGGCGGCGCGGAACCCCCGCCGCCTCCAAGGCGAGGGAGACATTGCCGGCGGCGTTGCGCCAGGGCAGCAGGGCCTTGCCGTAATCCTGGAACACGACGGCGACATCGCGCCGCGGCCCCTGCAGCGGCGCGCCGTTGAAGGCGACTTTTCCCGCCGTGGGCGCGATCAGTCCCGAGGCGAGACGCAGAGCCGTCGTCTTGCCGCAGCCCGACGGGCCGACAATGCAGACGATCTCGCCCCTGGCGATGGAAAGGTCGACATTTTCCAGCGCCGCCTTGCCGGCGAAAGCGAGGCTAACGCCGGCAAATTCGATCAGCAAATCCGACGCGGCTTCCGCGCGCTTGGTTGGAGCGAGCGGCGCCGCGCTGGCGTCAAGGGCGTCGGCTTTCATCGTCATGGCGCCGATCCGGTTTCGCCGGGATAGACCAGCGCCAGCGTCGAATGGAGATGGGCGGCGAGCTTCGCCGTCGCCTCCCTGTCGCGGCGCGACAGGACGAGGTCGGCCAGCTCCTCATGCGCCTTGATGAACTCGCCCGCGTCTTCAAAAGTACGCATCATGACGCGGCGGTAGCGATAGGCCTGGTCGTAGAGGTCGGAATGCGCCCGGACCATGCGCGGCGAGCCGCAGGCGGCGATGAGGGACGTATGAAAGCCCTTGTGCAGGGCGTCGAAATCGGCGCGCCCCTCGCGCAAGCCGGCGCTGTTTTGCCGGGCGTAGCGCCGCAATTGATGCAAAGCCGCGACGATCGCGCCTTCCCAGGCGCCGTCGCCGAGCTTCATGCTGCGGCGCAAGGCCTCGCATTCGATCAGGCTGCGCAGCCGCGTAATGTCTTCGAGGTCGGCGCGCGAGACGTCGCTGACGCGAAAGCCGCGCTGGCCGATCGCGACGATGAGTCCGCGCGCGACGAGGCGCGACAGGCCCTCGCGGATCGGCGTCGCGCCGATCGCGTAGCGCTCGGCGAGATCGGCGATGGCGAGCCGGGCGCCCGGCGCGAACGCGCCGGCGACGATGTCGCGCTCGACAAGGGAAGCGGCGCGCTCGCTCAGCGTGTCGCCGACAGCCTGCTTGTCGAGAACGGCTTGGCTCATTTCCAGACGATTTTCGCCGGATCGACGGCGTTTTGCAGCATGTTCTGCTGCTTCATCACATCGAGCCACCAGACGAAGCCTTCCGGCTTGACGTCCGGGGCCGAGACGCTCGGGCGATTCATTTTGACGATGTCGATCGGCTGCTTGGTGAATTTGGAGATCGACTCGCTCGCCTTCTCGCGATCGTTGTTAACGATCTCGGCGCCCTCGGCGATGGCGGCGCGAAAGGCGGCGATCGCCTGCGGGTTTTTTTCGGCGAAGCTGCGCGAGGCGACATAGGAGATGATCGGCTCGGTTCGGCCGAGCTCGGCGGCGTAATGGGCGGCGACATAGCCGATCTTTGCGGCGTTGAAGCGGGTGACGAAAGGCTCCGCGGTGAGCACCGCGTCGACCGCGCCGGAGCGTAGCGAATCGCCCTGGGTGGGGAAGGTGACTTCGACGAAATTCACCGATTTCGGATCGACGCCCTTCTCGGTCAGCCACTTGACGAACAGCACCTGCAGGAAAGCGCCGATGCCCGGCGCGCCGACTTTCTTGCCGACGAAATCCTTCGCCTCGTGCAGCGACGTACCGTTGCGCGCATAGGCGGCGACGGCGTTGTTGGCGACGGGGTCCATCACCGAGGCCCCGGCGACGGCGACGAGATCGAGGCCGCCATCCACCGCCTGCAAGAACACTGTCGCCGTCGGGCCGCCGATCTGGATCGAATCGGAAACGATCGCGGCGGGAATGTTCGAGTTGATGCCGATCAGCACCATTTTCGCGTCGAGCCCGTGCTTGGCGAAAATGCCTTCGTCCGCCGCGACCATCGCCGAGGCGCAATCGGAGGTCGCCGTGCAGCCGATCGCGATTTTGGTCTGCGCTGCGGCGCTGGCGGCGCCGAGCAACAAGGCGGCGCCGACCGCCGCGGCGCGCCAGGCGGCGGATTTCGTCAAGTTCGTCATGAACTCCTCCCAAGCTGGGCCGCCGTCGCGACCCCTTGAAAATCGACAAAAATTAAGATCATATATTTTTTGCCTTGGCAAGGAGGGGATCCGGTGAAGCTCGCCACCATTCGTCGCGACGGCGTTGAGCGCGTCGCGATCGTTCATACGCATGACGGAAAAGCGTTCGATCTCGCCGCCGCCGCGCAGCGCGACGGCGCCGCCAATCCGGCCTTCGGCTCGATGCTCGCTCTGATCGACGCCGACGATCGCGGTCTCGATGCGGCGCGCGCGCTGTTCGAGCGGCGCGGCGGCGAGCCCGATCTGTCCTACGCGATCGGCGAGATCGAGCTTTGCGCGCCGCTGCCGCGGCCGCGCCAGATGCGCGACGGCATGTCCTTCGAAACCCATATCCGGCAATCCTCGCGCGGCGCCCAGGCCGCCGCGGCGCGGCGCAATGGCGGCGAAGCGGCGTTTCTGGCGGCGATGGCGGCGCCGCTCGAAGACTTGGCGCCGGTCTACCGGCAGATCCCCATCTACTACATCACCAATCGGATGATCGTCGCCGGGCCGGGCGCGACGATCCGATGGCCGCGCTATAGCGATGAGATGGATTACGAGCTTGAGCTCGGCATGATCACCAAGCGCACCCGCGCCAACATTCCCGCCGGCGAGGCGGGCGCGCATATTTTCGGTTACACGATTTTCAACGACTTCTCGGCCCGCGATCGCCAGCGGCTGGAAATGCAGGGCCGACTCGGGCCGGCCAAGGGCAAGAGTTTCGACGGCGCCAATGTCCTCGGCCCCTGGATCGTCACGCCGGACGAGATCGGCGATCCGCAACGGCTCAGCGTCGCGGTGCGGGTGAATGGCGAGACGCGCGCTGAAGGGTCGACGCGCGGCATGCTCAATTCCTTCGACGAGATTCTCGCCTATGCGTCGCAGGACGAGACGATTTTCGCCGGCGAGTTTTTCGGCTCGGGCACGGTCGGCAATTGCTGCGGCCTGGAGACCGGACGCCTGCTCGCCCATGGCGACGTGATCGAGCTTGAAATCGAGAAGATCGGCGTGTTGGAGAACAAGGTCGTCCGCCAGGACGCTTGACGCGCCGGCGACGCGAATAGGGAGAAGAAAATGGGCCGCCGGCTGATCGATATTTCCGTGCCGCTGCAGAACGATGTGCCGGCCGATCTCGGCCCCGGGCCGAAAATCGCCTATATCGATCACCAGCAGGGCCTGCCGGCGCTGCTTTCGATCTTTCCCGGCCTGAAAGCCGCCGACCTGCCCGACGGGCAGGGCTGGGCGGTCGAGCAGGTCTCGCTGTCGACCCATAACGGCACGCATCTCGACGCGCCCTGGCATTTCCATCCGACGATGAATCGCGGCGAGCGCTCGGCGACGATCGACGAAATTCCGCTCGACTGGTGCCTGCAGCCTGGCGTCAAGCTCGACTTCCGCCATTTCGCCGACGGCTATGTCGCGACCGCCGCCGACGTCGAAGCCGAGCTGAAGCGCATCGGCCATGTGCTGAAGCCGCTCGAAATCGTCGTCGTCAACACGTCGGCCGGCGCCAAATACGGGCAGGCCGACTATGTCCCATCGGGATGCGGCATGGGCTACGAGGCGACGATGTACCTTCTCGAGCGCGGCGTGCGCCTCACCGGCACCGACGCCTGGAGCTGGGACGCGCCTTTCGTTCATACCGCTAAAAAATACGCCGAGACGAAGAACGCGGCGCTGATCTGGGAAGGCCACAAAGCCGGTCGCCATATCGGCTATTGCCATATCGAGAAGCTGCACAATCTCGAGGCCCTGCCGGCGACGGGGTTCACCGTCGCCTGCTTCCCGGTGAAGATCGAGCGCGCCTCCGCCGGCTGGACCCGCGCCGTGGCGATCATCGAGGATTAGCCGACGCTTCGCCGTCATTGCGAGCGTAGCGAAGCAATCCACTCGCAGGGCGGCGCTCTACGAGTGGATTGCTTCGTCGCCGCGCTCCTCGCAATGACGGTCATATTGACAATATGTTGTCACTATGACATGAAGGCGTCATGTCCGCCGACGCCGATTCCGCCGCTCTCGTCCCGCTGATCATCGCCGACCTGTTCGAGCTCGCCGGCGCGTTCCGCGAAACCGGCGAGCGGATCGCGCGGACCGTCGGCCAGACCCAGGCGCGCTGGCAGGTGCTCAGCGCCGCCTCGGCCGAGCGCAAGACCGTGCCGCAGATCGCCCGCCGCCTCGGCGTGACGCGCCAGGGCGTGCAGCGCCTCGCCGACGCCTTGGTCGCCGACGGCTCGGCGACCTTCGAGCCCAATCCCGACCATCGCGCTTCGCCGCATCTCGTCCTGACCGAAAGCGGCCGCGCCGATCTCAGGCGCCTGACCAAGGCGGCGGCGGCCTACCACGCGGCGATCGCCCGACGAATGAGCGGCGGCGAGCTTGCCGCGCTGCGGCCGGGGCTCAAGCGCCTGATCGCGGCGAGCGAGCATGCCGCGAAGCATCCATCCAGGGAGCAGTGAAAGGAAGGACCATGGACAAGCAGACCGTCGCCGAATGCATGAAGGCGAGCTTCGCCGATACGCCGTTTCCGGAGGTCGTGGCGCGCCTCGCCGGCGCGGGCGTACGCGCCTATCGCGCCGATCTGATCAAGCAGCGCAAGACCTATTATGACGGCGCGCGCGAGGCCTACGACCACCCGCTGCCTTACGGCGAGGCGCCGGAGGTCGCCGCGCGCTTTGTGGCCGGCGAGATCGCCGGCGCGGTGTGCGCGATCCAGCGGCAGGAGATCGGCTATGCCGAATTTCTGAAGCGGATCATGCAGGCCGGCTGCGCCAGCTACGGCGTCTATATCGAGGGCCGCAAGGCCGTCTATGTCGGCCGCGACGGCGACGAATATGTCGAGCCGTTTCCCGCCAAGCCATGAGCCGCAATTGCTCCTTGCCGCGCCGCCGCGCTATATTCGAAGAGATATAGATGGCGGCCGCGGCGCGGCCGCTCGTTGCGTGAAGGCGAGGCGTCGGGCGTGGAGCAGGGGGCAGGGTTCAGCGCGATCTTTGCGCCTTTCACCCCCCAGGAATGGACGGCGATTCTGCTGTCGCTGAAAGTCGCGACGGTCGGCACTTTGGTCAGCCTGCCTTTCGGCCTCGCCGTCGCCTATCTGCTGGCGCGGCGCAGCTTTCCCGGCAAAACGCTCCTCAACGGAATCGTCCATCTGCCGCTGGTCATGCCGCCGGTCGTCACCGGCTGGCTGCTGTTGCTCGGCTTCGGCCGGCAGGGGCCGTTCGGCCACGCTTTCGCGGCGTGCTGTGGGCTCATTTTCTCCTTCCGTTGGACCGGCGCGGCGTTGGCCGCGGCGGTAATGGGCTTTCCGCTGATGGTGCGGGCGATCCGCCTGTCGATCGAAACGGTCGATACGAAGCTGGAGCAGGCCGCCAAGACTCTCGGCGCGCCTTCGCTGCTTGTCTTCGCCACGATCACCGCGCCGCTCGCCTTGCCGGGAATCGTCGCCGGCATGATCCTCGCCTTCGCCCGGGCGATCGGCGAATTCGGCGCGACCATCACCTTCGTCGCCAATATTCCCGGCGAGACGCAGACGATCGCCACCGCGCTCTATAGCGCGACGCAAATCCCAGGCGGCGAAGCGGGTGCGGCGCGCCTCACCATCGTTGCGATCCTGATCGCCTTCGCCGCTTTGGTGGTCGCGGAGATTTTGGCG
>DATGLU010000494.1:0-2438 GCA_035294045.1 Roseiarcus sp.
GAGGCCGCGTCCCGGCTCGACCACCGCAATGCGCTTGATATGCGCGAGCTCGTCGGGCGCGTCCCAGCCGCGCAGGATTGCGAAGCCGACCGGCCGGTCGCCGTCCAACGCCAGCAGGTAGCGATAAAGACTGTCCGCGAGGGCGGCGCGGTGCCAGGATTCCTCCGAGCGGCCGACGAGCCGCTCGTACCCCTCCATTCGCTCGCAGGCCATGATGAACGGAATGTCGGCCGCCGCCGGACGCGCCAGGCGCAGCTTAGGCGGCGCGCCTTCGCTCATCCCGGCCGCTTCTCCCAGAGCACGCCGCCCGTCATCGAGAAGACCTCGGCGCCGTCCTGGTTGACGCCCCAGGTGCGGCTGGTGGCGAGGCCCCATTGCGGCCGCTTCGTCTGGGTCAAGCTCTCAATGCGGCTCCAATAGACGATGCGGTCGCCGGGCCGCACCGCGACCGGCCAGCGCAGATCGCGCACGCCCGGCGAAACGCCGATTTTCGGCAGCGTTTCGCCGCGCGCCGTCGCCGCCGCGCGTTCGCGCTCGCGATGCTCGACGATCAGGCGCATGCAGACGCTGGCCGTGTGCCAGCCCGAGGCGATCAGCGAACCATAGATCGAGGCGCGGCCGGCTTCGTCGCTGAGATGGAAAGGCTGCGGATCGTAGAGGATCGCGAAGGCGATGATCGCCTCGCGCGTGAACGCGCGCTCGCCCAGGACCGTCTCGGCCCCGACCTTGAGATCGTCGAAGAACAGGCTCATGGCGCGGCGTCCTTCGGGCGCCGCTTGAGCAGCGCGATCAGCGTCTCGGTCATCACCACTTCGTCTTTCTGGTTGATCACTTCGAAGGCGAAATCGACGATGCCGAGCTCCGGCCGCGACTTGGAGGGCCGCGCCGCGGCGACCGTGTATTTGGCGCGCAGGCGATCGCCGGGCCTGACCGGCCGGGTCCAACGGATTTCCTCGACGCCGAGCCCGCCCTGGCTCGCCATCCGCTTCAAGAAACCCTCGTAGTTCATCCGATGCAGCATGACGACGGTGTGCCAGCCCGAGGCGATCAGCCCGCCCGCCATCGTCTCCTGCGCGGCGCGCTCGTCGAGATGAAAGGGCTGCGGATCGAACTGCTCGGCGAAGGCCTTGATGCGCAGCGCATGGACTTCGACGTCGCCATATTCGGCGACCATCCCGACCGGGAAATCCTCGAAATAAAGCATGTCCATCGCCGGCCCCCGCCGATCCTAGTTGGCG
Source organism: Roseiarcus sp. (assembly GCA_035294045.1). Taxonomy (GTDB): domain Bacteria; phylum Pseudomonadota; class Alphaproteobacteria; order Rhizobiales; family Beijerinckiaceae; genus Roseiarcus. Next base: position 1,239 of record DATGLU010000494.1, read on the forward strand.
AATCGGAAGTGAAGCACGTCGCCGTCGGCGACGACATAGTCTTTCCCTTCGAGCCGGAACTTGCCGGCCTCGCGCGCCCCGGCCTCGCCGTTAAAGGCGACATAATCGTCGTAGGCGATGGTCTCGGCGCGGATGAAGCCCTTCTCGAAATCGGAATGGATGACGCCGGCCGCCTGCGGCGCCTTGGCGCCGCGCTCCACGGTCCAGGCGCGCGCTTCCTTCGGCCCGGCGGTAAAGAAGGTGACGAGATGCAACAGCTCGTAGCCGGCGCGGATCACCCGGTTGAGGCCCGGCTCTTTGAGGCCCACCGCTTCGAGATAATCCTTTTGCTCGTCGGCCGGCAGGACGGCGATCTCGCTCTCGATCTTCGCCGAGACGACCACCGCGACCGCGCCTTCCTTGGCCGCCTGTTCGGCGACGAGTCTTGAGAATTGGTTGCCTTTGTCGGCGCTGGCCTCCTCGACATTGCAGACATAGAGAACCGGCTTCGACGACAGCAGTCCGAGCGCTCGGAATGAGCGGCGCTCTTCCAGCGCAATTCCCGCCGCGCGGGCCGGGCGCCCCTCGCGCAATTCGGCGAGGCAGCGATTGACGAGATCGAGCGCCTCCTTGGCCTCCTTGTCGGCGCCCTTGGCTTTCTTCTCCAGCGCCGCGACGCGCCGTTCGAGGCTTTCGAGATCGGCGAGCATGAGCTCGGTCTCGATCGTCGCGATATCGGAAAGGGGATCGATCCGGCCTTCGACATGGGTCACGTCGCTGTCCTCGAAGCAGCGCACGACATGGGCGATGGCGTCGCATTCGCGGATATTGGCGAGAAATTGGTTGCCGAGCCCCTCGCCCTTCGAGGCGCCGCGCACCAGGCCGGCAATATCGACGAAGGTCAGGCGAGTTGGGACGATCTCCTTGGAATGGGCGATTTTGGCGAGCGTATCGAGCCGGTCGTCCGGCACGGCGACGTCGCCGACATTCGGCTCGATCGTGCAGAACGGGTAATTGGCGGCCTGAGCCGCGGCGGTCTGCGTGAGGGCGTTGAAAAGCGTCGACTTGCCCACATTGGGCAGCCCGACAATGCCGCATTTGAAACCCATAGAGAAAAGCGCCTGATCGATGCCTTGGACTGGCTCACATGCGCGGCGGCGGCCGAAAAGGCAAGCACGGCGCGCTAGCGCGCGAAAGCGGAAGGGCGCTCCCCATTTGCGG
>DATGLU010000495.1:0-3330 GCA_035294045.1 Roseiarcus sp.
GAGCAGCTTGTTGGCGAGGCCGAGCGTCAGCGCGCCGAGCAGCGCGCCCCAAAGATTGCCGACGCCGCCGAGCACGACGACCATGAAACTGTCGATAATGTAGCCCTGGCCGAGATTGGGCGAGACGTTGTCGATCTGCGACAGCGCGACGCCGGCGATTCCCGCAATGCCGGAGCCGAGCGCGAAGGCCAGCATGTCGATGAACCCGACGGAAATGCCCATGGCCGCGGCCATGCGGCGGTTCTGCGTGACCGCGCGGATGCGCAGGCCGAACGGCGTCAGCCGCAGCGTCAATTGCAGGGCGACGAAGACGATCACGGCGAGGCAGATGATCCATAACCGCCCGGTCGTGATTCCGAGCCCGCCGACCGTCACGCCGCCGGACATGAAATGCGGCGCATAGACTTGACGATTGTTGGCGCCGAAAGCGCTGCGCACCGCTTGCTGCAGGATCAAGGAGACGCCCCAGGTGGCGAGCAGCGTCTCCAACGGCCGGCCGTAGAGAAAACGAATGACGATGCGCTCGATGATCACGCCGACCGAGCCGGCGACGAGAAAGGCGAGCGGCAGCGCAATCGCCAATGACCATTCCAATAGCGGCGCCGGCAGCAGGCTCTGGACGACGAACACCGTATAAGCGCCCAGCATCACCATCTCGCCATGCGCCATATTGATCACGCCCATGACGCCGAACGTGATGGCGAGACCGATCGCCGCGAGCAGAAGCACGGAGGAGAGCGAGAGGCCGTACCAGAGGTTTTGCGCCACGCTCCATAAAGCGAGGCGGAACTGGATCGCCGCCAAGGCCGCCTGAGCCGCCGCCTTCACCGGCCCCGACTGTGTTTTCTGCGCCGCCTCATCGAGCATGTTTTGCGCATCCTGATCGCCGCGCGCTTTCAGGACCGCGATCGCCGCGAGCCGGTCGCTCTCGCTCGCCGCGGGATTGAGGAGAAGGATGGCGGCGCGCGCCTGACGCAACGCCTCGGCCGCGCGCGGATCGGTTTCCTTGGCGAGCGCCGCGTCGACATGGCCCAGAGCCCTCGCGTCGCGCGATTTGAACACCGCCTCGGCCGCGGCGATCCGCTTTTCGGGGTCGGCGGCGGCCAGCGTCAGCGCGCCGAGCGCCGCCTCGATCGCGCTGCGCAAGCCGTTATTGACGCGCGCCTTTTTCAAATTTGACGCGCTCGCTTTCTCGCCGGTCTTGGCGTCGAAGAGCTGGCCGCTCGTATCTTTGAAATAGATTTTATGAGCGCCTGCGTCGTAGTAGAGGCGACTGTCCGAGAGAGCTTCGAGAATTTTCTGCGTCGTCGCCGCGTTGCTTGCGGCGAGTTCGCCGACCGCCTTCTCGCTTTCGGCGAACTTGTCGGCGGCGAAGCGAGCGAGCGTATCGTCGAGCGCGTCGGCGCGGGCCGGCGCGCGGGCCGCGAAAGCCACGCAAAGCAGAACGAGAAATGCGCCGAGAGAGCGGGCAAGCATGCCGGCAACGTCCCTTACTACTGTTCAGGCTAAGGATGCTCTCTGTTCTTCAGCCTCTGCGGCTAACCCTCATCCGGCCGCTTCGCGGCCACCTTCTCCCGCAAGCGGGAGAAGGGATTCGTCCCGCGCCTCCGCGAAGAGCCTCCGCGAAGAGCAGCCGTCGATAGCCGCCCGCGGCGCGCCCCTCTCCCGCTTGCGGGAGAGGGGCGGCCTCAGCCTACCAAGGATGTGCTCACCCGCCGCATTTGCCGGTCTTGACGTTGAAGTTTCCGCAGGCGAGCGGCTTGCGCCAGTCGGCGATCAGATCTCGCGAGCCTTCGAGATAGGGCGACCATTCCTGCGCGACGACCGTGCCCGGCGTCTGCCAGACCGTATTGATCTGGCCGTCTGCTTGGATTTCGCCGATATAGACCGGCTTGGTGATGTGGTGGTTCGGCATCATCGTCGAAACGCCGCCGGTCAGGTTCGGCGCCGAGACGCCGATCAGCGCGTCGATGACTTTATCGGGATCGGTCGTGCCGGCCTTCTCCACCGCCTTCACCCACATGTTGAAGCCAATATAGTGGGCTTCCATCGGATCGTTGGTGGTGCGCTTCGGGTTCTTGATGAAGTCATGCCACTTGTCGATGAACTCTTTGTTTTCGGGCGTGTCGATCGACTCGAAATAGTTCCAGGCCGCGAGATGGCCGACCAGCGGTTTCGTATCGAGGCCGGCGAGCTCTTCCTCGCCGACCGAGAAGGCGACCACCGGAATGTCGGTGGCCTTGACGCCTTGATTGCCGAGCTCTTTGTAGAACGGGACATTGGCGTCGCCGTTGATCGTCGAGACCACCGCCGTCTTCTTACCGGCCGAGCCGAAGGCCTTGATCTTGGAGACTTCGGTCTGCCAGTCGGCATAGCCGAACGGCGTATAATTGATCATGATGTCTTCGGCCGACACGCCCTTCGATTTCAAGTACGCTTCGAGAATCTTGTTGGTCGTGCGCGGATAGACATAGTCGGTGCCTTCCAGCACCCAGCGCTTGACCGAGCCGCCATCGGCGCTCATCAGATAGTCCACCGCCGGAATCGCCTGCTGGTTCGGCGCAGCCCCGGTATAGAAGACGTTCCGCTGCGATTCCTCGCCTTCATATTGCACCGGATAGAACAAGATCGAATCGAGCTCCTGGAAAACCGGCAGGACGGATTTTCGGGAAACCGAGGTCCAGCAGCCGAACACGACCGAGACCTTGTCCTTGGCGATGAGTTCGCGCGCCTTTTCGGCGAAAAGCGGCCAGTTGGAGGCTGGATCGACCACGACCGGCTCGAGCTTCTTGCCGAGCACGCCGCCTTTCTTGTTCTGCTCGGCGATCAGCATCAGCATGACATCCTTGAGCGTCGTCTCGCTGATCGCCATCGTGCCGGACAATGAGTGAAGAATGCCGATCTTGATCGTCTCTTCCGCCTGCGCGGAAAAAGCGCCGAACGAAAGCGCGCCGCCGATCAGCGCGCCCGTCGCGCGCAGCATATATCGTCGAGAAAATGACATGGCCAACCCCCGTCTTGCGAACGCCGTCGCGGCGGCTTTCGGCAGCCGCGCCAAATGGACGGGAAGCGTTCTCGCAAAGGGCGTGCCAGGCCGTCGCGGAGGAAACGTCGCATAGAGAGGGCAAAAATGCGCAAAAAGTGGGCGGCGTGGCGCAGGAATATGCAGGCGGAGAAGGCGTTGAGATCGGCGACTGATGACGCTGTCAAACCGCTTGTCGGCACCCTGGCGACGGATCGTTTTCGCGAGCGAGGCCGAGCTTCTTGCGGTTTCAGAAAAATGGGCCCTATTTCTATCGCGGGTTCGCCCTAGACGGCATTCGGGCGACG
>DATGLU010000496.1:0-3695 GCA_035294045.1 Roseiarcus sp.
ATGCGCAGCATGTAGGCGTGCAATTGCAGATAGAGGCCATTCATCAGCCGATGCGGCCGGAACTGATCCTCGGTCAATTCGCCTTTGACGCGGCGGTCGACCTGGTCGCGGAACTGGTTGACGCGCTGAGCGACGAAGGCGGCGTCAAATTCGTCATAGCGGTACATGGCCGGAACTCCGTCAGCGCCGCTCGACAAAGCGCGGCGATTGTCCCTGCGCTTGCTTGCCGAGATCGGGCCGGGTGGTCGGCCCGGCGGCGCGGATGATTTCGCGAAGCGCTTTCGGCGCGTAATGGCCGCTGCGCATCTCGACCACGATCGCGTACGAGTCGACCACGATGTCGCGGGCTTCGTCCTGCTTGGCGCGCGCCAACGCCGCCTTGCTCGCCTCTGCGCTGTCATAGACGATCGCCTGGGCGAAATCCTCGACCCAGCCGTCCGCAGCTTGGAAGACGACAATGCCGTCAATCAGGCGATTGGCGGTGATGACTTCGCTCATGACTGGTTAAACGGCTCCGGATCGCGTCGGCGATAAATGTTCGTCACAGGGCGGAATTCAAGGCGCTCGCATCGCCTCGCTTGCCCAATTCACGTATCTAGAATGCGAGATTTGCTTGTGTGAAGAAGCAGATAGCAGAATATACGAAGAAAATCTAGGATATAATTTGTATTACAAACAAGATATGTTAATAGATAGGGTTTTTCACATTTGCGAGAACTTGCCGTGTCGACGCGAGGCATGGCCTCCATGGATGATGAACGTGGCGCTCATTCGGCCGTGACGGGCGTGGCGGATCAATCGGCCTCCGTGAAAACCATGAAGTCTGTGAGCCTCCGTCGCCACGCCCTCGTCGGCTCGCGCGGCCAAAGCACGGGCGGCTGACGGGCCATGCGAGGCGAGGCACTGATTGTAGGCGAGCGGCTCTTTATATTTTTCGCAATCGGGGTAAGTCGTTTCAGCGCGAGCCGCCGCGGAAAGCGCCATAAACAAAGCGACGGCGGCAAGGCGGCGCATCATCATCCGAACGGTCTACTCCTCGTCTGCGGCTCAGCCGCGCAAGGCGGCGCCGGTCTTCTTCGTCGCCTCGGCGACGATTTTGGCGATAACCGCGTCGATCTCCGCGTCGGTCAGCGTCCGGTCCTTGGGTTGCAAGGTAATCGCAATCGCGACGGATTTACGGCCGGCCGGCACGCCTTGACCCTCATAGACATCGAAGACTTGCGCGGCGGCGACCAGATTGCGCTCGGCCGCTTGCGCGGCCCTGACCAGATCCGCGGCCGGGACCTGCTTTTCGACGACGAAGGCGAGATCGCGCTCGACCGGCATGAACTCGGATCGCTCGAGCCTCGCCTTGGCTTTGGTCGGCTTGGCCTTCGGCGCCGGCAAAGCGTCGAGAATGATCTCGAACGCCGCGACCGGTCCTTCGATATCGAGCGCCTCCTGCGCATCGGGATGCAATTGACCGAACCAGCCGATCGTATTCTGCGGCCCGAATTGCAGCCTCGCCGAACGGCCGGGATGAAGGAAGCGGGGGCCGCCGGCGACGATCTGCAAGCCGCCGGTCGGCACGCCGAGCGCGGCGAGCAGCGCAAAAACGTCGCTCTTGGCGTCAAACGGATCGGCCGCGCCGCCGCCGCCGAGCCAATGGCGTCCGGCGCCGTCAGCCTTGGCCGCTCCGCGCCGCAACGCCGCCGCAGCGATGCGCTGGTCGCGCTCGCCGGTTCCGAAGAAAATCTGCCCGACCTCGAATAAGCCGATGTCGCGAAAGCCGCGCCGCGCGTTGCGCTCGGCGGCGGCGGCGAGGCCCGGGATGAGGCTCGGCCGCATGTCCGAGAGATCGGCCGCGATCGGATTGGCCAAAGCGAGGGCCGGATCGCCGCCGCCGAAAAGCTCGGCCGTCGGCTTGGAGATGAAGGACCAGGTCACCGCTTCGCGCAGGCCCAAAGCGGCAAGGGCGCGCTTGGCCGTGCGGGTGCGCTTTTGCAGCAAAGTGAGGACGGGCTTGGCGACGCTCGGCTCTGACCGCTCGAGCGGGTTCGGCGGCACCTGGTCGAGGCCGGCTATGCGCACGATCTGCTCGACAATATCGGCCTTGCCGTCGATATCGGGGCGCCAGGACGGCGCCTCGACTTTCGAATCATCCAGGACCTTGAAGCCAAGCTTGGCAAGAATCGCCTCGCCCTCCGCTTTCGGGATGTCGAGGCCGGTCAGGCGGCGAACCTCACTATAAGGAAAATTGACGACTTTCGTACCCTTCGGCGGCGCGCCGGCGATGAAAAGGCGCGACGGCTCGCCGCCGCAAAGCTCCATCACCATTTGCGTCGCAAGCTCGGCGCCGGGAATGCAGAAGGCCGGATCGACGCCGCGCTCGAAGCGGTAGCGCGCATCGGTCGAAATGCCGAGCTTGCGGCCGCTCTGGGCGATATTGGCCGGGTCCCAGAGAGCGCTCTCGATCAGCACGTCGGTCGTCTTCTCATCGCAGCCCGAATGCTCGCCGCCCATAATGCCGGCGATCGACTCGACGCCCTTCTCGTCGGCGATGACGACGACGCTGTCGTCGAGCGCATAGGTTCTGCCGTCGAGCGCGAGGACTTCCTCGCCTTTGCGCGCCCGGCGCACGCTCAAATTGCCGGCGACTTTGGCGGCGTCGAAGACGTGAAGCGGCCGGCCGCGATCGAAGGTGACGTAGTTGGTGATGTCGACGAGGGCGTTGATCGGCCGAAGGCCGATCGCGCGCAGACGCTTCTGCATCCATTCCGGCGACGCGCCGTTCTTGACGCCGCGCACCAGGCGCAGCGCGAAAGCCGGGCAAAGATGCGCATCGCCGGGCGCGAAGTCGAGGCGGACGCTGACCGGGCAATCGAACGTCCCGGCGATCGTCGCCGGCGCTTGCGTCTTGAGCGTTCCGAGACCCGCCGCCGCGAGATCGCGGGCGATCCCCGAGACGCCTGTCGCGTCGGGACGGTTCGGGGTCAGGTTGATCTCGATCACCGGGTCGTCGAGACCGGCATAGGCCGCGTAAGCGGCGCCGACCGGCGCCTCGGCCGGAAGGTCGATAATTCCCGTATGATCTTCCGAGAGTTCAAGCTCGGCGGCCGAGCAGAGCATGCCGTTCGACTCGACGCCGCGAATGGTCCCCTTGGTCAGCGTGAGCTTCTTGCCGGGAATGTAAGTTCCAACCGGCGAGAACACGCTTTTCATGCCCGTGCGCGCATTGGGCGCGCCGCAGACGACCTGGATCGCCTCGCCGCCGGCGTCGACCATGCAGACGCGCAAGCGGTCGGCGTTCGGATGCTGCTTGGCCTCGATCACCCTTGCGACGACGAAGCCGGCATATTTCGCCCCAGGGTTCTCGACATTCTCGACTTCGAGACCGATCCGCGTCAGCATCTCGACGATCTCGTCGAGCGAAGCGGAGGTTTCGAGATGATCCTTGAGCCAGGAGAGGGTGAATTTCATTGCTGCGTCGGGGTGTTCAGATTGCGTCGGTCGGCGGAATCGCGCCCGGCGCCCTTTGACCGCGAAGCATGCTGGCGACGCTGATATCCTCGTCGATCTGCGGCCAATGCAGCCCCATCGGCGTCAACTCGATGATGGAGCGCGCCTCGGCCGACGCTTTGGCCAGGCGCGGGTACCGCCACAACGGCGTTTGAACGACGCGGCCGTCCGCCAGCGTCACGCGAAGGTATTCGGAA
>DATGLU010000497.1:0-5635 GCA_035294045.1 Roseiarcus sp.
CGCAACGGCATCGTGCTGATCGGCGTGCCCGGCCTCGCATACAATATTTTCGTCGGCGCGATCATCCTGGTCATGCTGGTGCTGCACGCGCTGCTTCAGAAGAACAAGGCCAGGACCTGACCATGACGAGCGAAGTCCTCCGCCTCGAAAACGCGCAAAAGTCCTTCGGCAGCGTCCGCGCGCTGAAGCGCGCCTCGTTCGCGCTGCATGAAGGCGAGGTCGTCGCTTTGCTCGGCGATAACGGCGCCGGCAAATCGACGCTGATCAAATCGATCTCCGGCGTTCATCCGCTCGATTCCGGCCAGATCTATGTGCGCGGCGCGCCGGTTTCGATCCGCTCGGCGCGCGAGGCGATCGAGCTCGGCATCGAGACCATCCATCAGGATACGTCGCTCGCCCCGGACCTCAGCATCGCACGGAACCTGTTTCTCGGCCGCGAGCCGGTCAGGCTCTCCTTCCTCGGCGTGTTCGCGCCGCTCGACCGCGGCCAGTTGCGCGACGCCGCCTCCGCTTTGCTCCGCCGCGTCGGCATCGCCAAGAAGCTCGACGCCGACGCGCCGGTCCGGACGCTGTCGGGCGGCGAGCGCCAATCGATCGCCATTTCGCGGGCGATGCAATTCGCCGCCAAGCTGATCATTCTCGACGAGCCGACCAACAATCTCGGCCTCGAAGAGACCCATAGCGTGCTGCGCTTCATCAACGACATGCGCGAGGCGGGCCATTGCGTGCTCTTCATCACCCATAACATCCATCACGTCTTCGCCGTCGCCGACCGGATCATCGTCATGCGCCGCGGCGAGGTGACGGCGGAGCTTGTCGTCGCCGAAACGGACCTGTTGACCGTCGAGAGCGCGATAACCGGCGGCGACATCGCGACGCTGATGCGCAAGGGAAAGGCTCATTGAAAAGGATGCGAAGCGATGGTTGAGCTTTTCGGCGCCAAGCTGACGCGGCGCGACGTTGCGAGCCGCGCGGGTTCGCTGTCGCAATTCGCCGGCGTCCGGCTGATGACGCTCGGCGACGGGCTCGAGCGCGACATCAGGATGCTGGAGTTCCGCACCGGCTCAGGCCTGCGCTTCACCGTTCTGGTCGACCGGGCCCTGGACATCGCCGATTGCGACTATCGCGGCATGGCGATCGGCTGGCACTCGCCGGCCGGGTTCAAGCATCCCGGCCTCGCCGAATATGAAGGCGAGGGCGGGCTCGCCTGGCTGCGCAGCTTCTCCGGCCTTATGGTGACCTGCGGGCTCGACCATATTCTCTTCATGTATGACGAGCCGGCCGATCACTATGTCTATGGCCCGCGCAAGATTGTCAGCCATTCCATCCATGGCCGCATCGCCACGCTTCCCGCCCGCCTGACCGGCTATGGCGAGAGCTGGAGCGGCGATGAATGCACGCTCTGGTGCGAAGGGATCGTCAGCCAGGGGACGGTGTTCGGCGAGGACCTGTACCTCGTCCGCCGCATCGAGGCCGATGTCGCCTCGAACGAAATCCGTATTTGCGATAGAATCGGCAATCGCGGCTTCTACCGCACGCCGCATATGTATTGCTATCACATCAATGTCGGCTACCCCGTGCTGGACGAGGGTTCGCGCTATCTCGCGCCGATCAAGGATGTCGTCTGGGCGGCGCATGCCGGCGACGCTTATCGCCAGCAGGGCGTCGGCTATCGCACGATGCCGGCGCCGAGGCGGAATTTCCACGAGCAGGTCTGGCAGCACGAGCTCGCCGCCGATTCCGCCGGAATCGCGCCGGTCGCCTTGGTTAACGACAGAATCGCGCTTGGCTTCGAAGTCGAGACCCGAAAAGAACAGTTTCCCTGCATGTTCGAATGGGAGAATTTGCAGGCGGGCCAATACGCGCTCGGCATCGAGCCTGCGACCAATCATGTCCTCGGCCACAAGGCGGCGCGCGAGCGCGGCGAATTGATCTGGCTGGAGCATGGCGAGGAGCGACGCTACGACACGACGTTCCGCGTGCTCGTCGGCAAGCCCGAAATCGAAGCCGCCGAGAAGCGGATCGCCGCGCTGGCGCGTCAGCCGGACGAGGATTTTCCGGCGCCCTCCGGCGATCACCGGGCGATCGAGGGGCGCTCATGAGCGCCAACGAGAGGCCTGATATTCAACCGGGCGCCGCGTTGGCCGGCGATACGATCTTGTACACCGGCGCCGCGGGCGGCCTCGGCGCGGAAACGACGCTGCATTTCCTCCGCGCCGGCGCGAAAGTCGTCGCGCTCGACAACAATCGCGCCAAGCTGGCCGCGCTCTCGGCGCGCGCCGCGGGCGAGGGTCTGAACCGGCTCGTTCCTTGCGAGACCGACCTTTCCGACCTCGCCGAGTTGCGCGCCGCGCTTGAAAAGCTTTCCGCCGAGCTTGGCGGCTTCGACGTCGTCATCAACAATGCGGCGATCTATCCGTCGAAACCCTTCGAAGATTATACGATCGAGGAGCATCAGGCGGTCCAGCGCGTCAATGTCGATGCGGGAATCGTCTGCGTCCAGGTCGCCCTGCCGCATATGCGCCGGAAAAACTGGGGCCGCATCATCAACGTCGCCTCGGTCACCGCCTATGGCGGCTGGGCCAATCTTTCGCCCTACGTCCAATCGAAAGGCGCGCTGATCGGCTTGACCCGCGCCTGGGCGCGGGAATTCGGTCCCTACGGGATTACTGTCAACGCGGTGGCGCCAGGCGCCTTCCCGACCGACGCGGAGAAAATCCATCCCGATCCGGAGGGCTATGTCCGCTTCGTCCTCGATCATCAGGCGGTGAAGCGGCGCGGCCAGCCGAGCGACATCGCCAACGCCCTCGCCTTCCTCATCTCGAAGAAATCCGGGTTCATCACCGGTCAGACCCTGAATGTCGACGGCGGCTGGGTGATGCATTGACGAGAAAGAACGAGGAGAGCGTGACAAAGGGAATTCTCAGCGGCGTACGGGTGCTCGATTGCTCGATCGCCATGGCCGGGCCTTTCGCCGCGCAGCGGCTCGGCGATCTCGGCGCCGACGTGATCAAGGTCGAGCCGGTTAACGGCGAGTGGCAGCGCCATGTCTCGGCCGGCGGCGCGCGCGGCGCCAAGATCAACGTCTCGTTCCTGTCGCTCAACCGCAACAAGAGGTCGCTCGCGGTCGACTTGAAATCGGAGAAGGGAAAAGCGGTTCTGTTCGACCTCGTCAAAACCGCCGACATATTCCTGCAGAACTATCGGCCGGGCGTCGCCAAAAGGCTCGGCGTCGATTACGACGCGCTCGCCAAGATCAATCCGCGCCTCGTCTATGTGTCGATCTCAGGCTATGGCGAAAGCGGGCCTTATGTGAACCGCCCAGGCCAGGACCTTTTGCTGCAGGGTATGTCGGGCGCCATGCTGTCGGCGGGCCGCGCCGGCGAACCGCCGAACGCGGCCGGACAATATCTGGTCGACGCGGTCACCGCCTACAATGCGTTCGAGGGCGCGCTGGCGGCTCTGTTCCATCGCGAGCGGACCGGCGAAGGACAGCTCGTGACGGTCAACATGCTCGACGCGATCACGACGATCCAGATGCAGGAATTGTCGGTGTTCACGGTCGGCGGCAAGCCGCAGACCCGTTCGGCCGAGCCGCACGCCCATGTCTATATCCGCGCGCCCTATGGCGCGTTCGCGACCAAGGACGGCTACATCATCGTGGCGTTTCCGCCGCTCAAAGTTCTTGGCGAGGCGATCGGCGAGGAGAGCTTCCTGACCATGGACGACGAGGTCGATTCGTGGACGCGCCGCGACGAGATTTTCGCCAAGACGCGCGCCAAGCTGACCGGCAAGACTTCCGCCGAATGGCTGAAGCTGTTCGACGAACGCGGCATTTGGGCCGGCCCGGTCTATGGCTATCGCGAGCTCGTCGACGACCCGCAGGTCAAGCATAACGGCGCCTTCGTCGAATACGACCATCCGACCGAGGGCCACGTGAAGACGCCGGGCTTCCCGATCAAGTTCTCGAAGACGCCGTCGAAAGTCGAGCGCGGCGCGCCGCTCGCCGGCGAGCATACGAGGGAAGTGTTGAGCGAAGCAGGCTATGACGCGGCGGCGATCGACCGGCTGGAGCGGGAAGGCGTGATCGCCGCGGCGAAAACGTAAGCGGGAGCGCGAAGGAGCGGCAATGACGGACGTTCTGTTCGAAATCGACGGCCCTATCGCCGTCATCACGCTGAACCGGCCGCAAAAGCTCAACGCCGTGACGCCGGAAATGGCGGACGCGATCGTCGCCGCGGTTCGCCAATGCAACGACAGCGACGCGATCCGCTGCGTCATCGTCACCGGCGCCGGCGAAAAGGCTTTCTGCGCCGGCTCCGATATCCGCGAGCTCGACGCCTATGATACGGCCTGGCGGTTCCGCAATCGGCCCGACTATTGCGACGCGATCCGCGCCCTCGCCAAGCCTTCGATCGCGGCGGTGAACGGCTACGCTTTCGGCGGCGGCCTGGAGACGGCGATGTCTTGCGACATCCGCATCGCTTCGGCCAATGCGCAGTTCGCGGCGCCGGAAATCAAGCTCGGCTGGATCGGGGGCGGCGGCATGACGATGCATCTTGCCCATTCGGTGGGCATGTCGAACGCCGCCCTGATGATCATGACCGGCGATCCAATCCCGGCGGAGAAGGCGCTGGCCTGGGGCTTGGTCAGCGAAGTGACAACAAGCGACCGCCTCCTTTCCCGCGCGCGCGAAATCGCCGCGACGATCGCCAGCCGGGCGCCAATCGCCGCCGAGACCGCCAAGCTCAATCTGAAGGCGGCCTATTCGATGCCGGCCGAAAAGGCGATCGAATATGAGCGCGACCTGCAGACGATTTGCTTTGCGACCGAGGATGCGCAAGAAGGGCGCGCGGCGTTCAAGGAAAAGCGCCCGCCTGTGTTTCACCGGCGATAGAAACCGCCGCGACGTGTCATTCCCGCGAAAGCGGGAATCCAGGAAGCCTCCGCGCTTGCAGGATGGGCCGTACTGGATTCCCGCTTTCGCGGGAATGACATTCATGAGAATCGGAATTACGAATGCCCCTGCGCGGAATGACCTGGGATCATCCACGCGGCTATGATCCGCTCGCGGCCTGCGCGCGGATCTGGCGCGACAGAACCGGCGTCGACATCGTCTGGGATCGGCGCTCGCTGCAGGATTTCGAATCCTTCCCGGTCGAGGTGCTGGCGCGGCGCTACGATCTCATCGTCATCGACCATCCGCATGTCGGCCAGGTCACCGCCGAGGGCTGCCTCGCGCCGCTTGACGTCCCGGCGCGCGCCGCCGAAGCGCGAGCGCTCGCCGAGGCGAGCGTCGGCCCGTCTTGGGCAAGCTATCATTGGAGCGGTCGGCAATGGGCGCTGCCGATCGACGCCGCGACGCAGGTTCAGGCCTGGCGGCCGGATGTGGTCGAGGCGCCCGCCGCGACCTGGCGGGAGGCGCTGACATTGGCGCGGCGCGGCATGGCGCTTCTGCCGATGCGGCCGCCGCATTCGCTGATGGTCGCCTATACGCTTTCGGCGAATCTCGGCCGGCCTTGCGCTGTCGACGGGCCCGATCTGTTTGATCGTGAGATCGGCGTTCAGGCCGTCGAGTTGACGCGCGAATTCGTCGGCCTTTGCGATCCCGCTTGTTTCGAAATGGACCCGATCG
>DATGLU010000498.1:0-2792 GCA_035294045.1 Roseiarcus sp.
CACCCAGTCGCGCCATTTGCTCGAGCCGTAGGTCATGCAGCCGAGGCACAGCCTCGAGACTTTCAGGCCGGTCTTGCCGAAACGCACATAGTCCATTTCTTCGCCTCGTTATCGATGCGGCCGCGCCCCGCGCGAGGGAAAGCTGCGCGATTGCCGGCGAATGTCAATCGCGGCGCGAGGGCGCGGCGATCACGAAGGCGAGCGCCGCGCGTCGTTTTCATAGTGAAAAGCGCCGCGACATTCCCGCTTGCGCGCGGGGCTGTCCGGGGAAAATCGCCAGCATAGCTTCCGCTCAACGGCGACTTGACTTCCAACGCCGCGGCGCCACGCCGCCCGATCGCCGTCAACCCGCCATAGCGCCGCGAACGCTCGTGCGAGCGGACAAGCGGCGGCGAGGCGCTATGGCGGGTCCTACACTTCGTTCCGGCCCTTCGGGCGCCAGCGATCGGTCGGCGCGGCTTGTTGGCTACCAAGACGTTTTGCTGCTCGAAACGGCCGAACGGCCGGTTTCGGCAGCAAAACGTCTTGGTAGCAAAAAGGCCATCGACGCGGGGCGGGGTCATATGTGGACGGCCCCTGTTGGCAAGCGCTTTCTTCGGTGACGGTCGATTTGGCGGCTTGGTCATATGTCCGGCCTTTCAGTGCGGACCTATATCCGCTGGCCTATGATGAAGTCCGACGACGAGGTCCTAGGATCAATCCTGCGAGCTCAGTTGGCCCATGACTCCGGGCGGGTTGTCCTCGTCTCGGTTCTGCCGTGTCGGTCATCACGTCGTCGTCGTGCTTGCCAAACTCCTTTGCGTCGGGCGACCTGCTCCCCTTGCTAAGCCCTTAAGCGCGGGCGAAGGCCTCGGCGCGGAACGCCTCGCCCCGCGTCATGATCGCCCAGACAATCCGCGCCAGCTTATTGGCCAAGGCCACGGCGGCAACCTTGAAGGGCTTGCGCGCTTTGATCGCCTTGAGCCAGTCGCCCACCGCGCCCTTGTGCATGTGCGCCACCTTCAAAAGCGACGTCGCGCCGAGAACCAAAAGCCGCCGCAGCGCTTGGTTGCCTTTCTTGGTGATCCCGCCAAGCTTCGGCTTTCCGCCAGTCGTCACCTGGCGCGGCGTCAGGCCCAGCCAAGCCGAAAAGTCCCGCCCCGACTTGAACGCGTTCGGATCGGAAACGCTGGCGACGGCCTGCGTGGCGAAGAAGTCGCGAACGCCCGGCGCTGTCTTCAGCAGGCGCACCATCTCGTCGCGCCCATGCGCCTTGACGATCCGCTTGGCAAGATCGGCAATCGCCGCATCCAGCCCCTCCAATTGCTCGATGAGGACCTGCGCCGCCTGCCGCGCCATCTCCGGCAGCGTCGCTTCACCCGCCTTGGCGATCAGATCGTCAACCCGCTCGATCCCCTTGCCCGCGACCAACCCGAACTCCGCAAGACAGCCGCGCAGACAATTCACCAGCATCGTGCGCTGCTTGACTAGAAGATCGCGCGTCTTATGCGCCATCAGCGTCGCCTGCTGCTTTTCGCTCTTGATCGGCACGAACCGCATGTCCGGCCGCGACACCGCTTCGCACGCCGCCGCCGCGTCGATCGCGTCGTTCTTGCCCCGCCTGACATAGGCCTTCACATAGGCCGGCGGCATCAGCCGAACGTCATGGCCAAAAGCGCGCAACTCCCGCCCCCAATAATGGGCCGAGCCGCAAGCCTCCATCCCAACCAGACACGGTCCGATCGATGAAAAGAACTTGCGCATCCCCGCCCGATTCAGCTTGCGCGTCACGATCTGACCGCCCTCGCTCTCCAGCGCATGGACGTGAAAAACGCTCTTGGCGATATCGACCCCGATTCTGATAAAATCTTTCATTGGACGGCCCCTCCTCTTGTGGCGCTCCGGCGGCCACGCATTGGCACTTTGATGCCGCCGAGGCGGGGCCGTCCACATCATCAATCCTCGCGGAGCGCGGCGGAGCGACCGGCGAAGCCGGCTTGGGATTGAGGCCGCCCCGAGGCGATGGCGGCGCGGCGCTTGGGATTTGCGTTGTTGCGCCATTAAGAGTTTGCAAATCAGCGCATGCTCGTTTCTTGAGTCCTGACGACCAGAAACTCGGCGAGAAGACCTCAAACCCTTCTCGTTTTGCGAGCTTTGTCTGACGCGGCTCAATTCATCCTCATTTTCCCCAGACAGCCCTGCGTTCGCCGGATGGGGCCGGGCGGAGGGCAAGCAAGCGAACGCGTTCCATCCAATCCGTACTCTACCAGCTCCGGCCTCAATCCTCCTCGAACAATCCTGCTTGCATCGGCTCGCGCGCCGGCTCCTTCAGGCCGAGATGCTTGAAGGCGGCGCCGGTCAGCATCCGCCCGCGCGGCGTGCGCTGCACGAAAGCCTGCTGGATCAGATAGGGCTCGATGATCTCCTCGATCGCGTCGCGCGGTTCGGACAGGGCCGCGGCGATCGTCTCGACGCCGACCGGGCCGCCGTTGAAGCCGAGCGCGATCGTCTCGAGATAGCGCCGGTCCATCTGATCGAGGCCGCTCGAATCGACGTCGAGCAGGCGCAAGGCCTTGTCGGCCACCTGCCGATCGACGACGGCCGCGCCCTCGACCACGGCGAAATCGCGCACCCGGCGCAGCAGCCTTCCGGCGATGCGCGGCGTGCCGCGCGCCCGGCGCGCGATCTCGTTGGCGCCGTCCGGCGAGAGTTCGAGGCCGATCACCCGGGCGCCGCGATTGACGATGCTCTCCAGCTCCCCGACCGAGTAGAAGTTGAGCCGGATCGGAATGCCGAAGCGGTCGCGCAACGGG
>DATGLU010000499.1:0-5083 GCA_035294045.1 Roseiarcus sp.
GGCAACGGCACGCAGCACATTTTCTGGGACGACAAAGACGCGATGTATTGCTCGACGCATGAAATGCCGCTCTTTCCCGGCACGGGCGCGATCAACGAGCGCGGCGAGCACGATCAGATCGTCAACGCGCCGTTGCGCGCCGGCGACGGCGGCGCGGCGTTCCGCGAGGCCTTCGACGTCGCGCTTCTGCCTCGCCTCGAACAGTTCCGGCCTGACCTGATCATCGTCTCGGCGGGATTCGACGCCCACCGCCTCGACCCGCTCGGCCATCTCAATCTGGTCGAAGCGGATTTCGCCTGGGCGACGCGACGCTTAATGGAGATCGCCGGCCGCGCCTGCAAAGGCCGCATCGTCTCGCTGCTTGAAGGCGGCTACGACCTCGATGGCCTGGCGCGCTCGGTCGCTGCGCATGTCGGCGCCCTGATGGAAGGGTGAAAGCCAGTTTCGATCCCATGTCATTCCTGCGGAAAGCGGGCATCCAGGGAGCCTCCGCGCTTGCAGGATAAGCTGTGCTGGATTCCCGCTCGCGCGGAAATGACATGCGCTCTTTGTATAACTAGCAAAACTATCTTTACAGGTTAAAAAATCGGCCTTAGCCTAACCGCTATTCAACCTTTGGGAGGTCAGAATGGCGCGTAAACTTCTAGGGGCCGCCGCTCTCGCTCTGGCGGTTTGCTTCGCGGCGAGCGGCGCCGAGGCGCAGGTCAAATTCGGCGTGGCCGGGCCGATCACCGGGGCCAACGCCGCGTTCGGCGCGCAATTGACCAATGGAACCGAACTGGCGGTCGAGGACATCAACGCCGCCGGCGGGATTCTCGGGCAGAAAATCGTCGTCGAAACCGGCGACGACGTCTCCGACCCCAAACAGGGCGTTTCGGTCGCCAACAAGTTCGTCGGCGACGGGATCAAATTCGTCATCGGCCATTTCAATTCGGGCGTGACGATCCCGGCGTCGGACGTCTATGCCGATAGCGGCGTGCTGTTCATCACCCCTTCGGCGACCAATCCGAAAGTCACCGAGCGCGGCCTGTGGGACGCCTTCCGTACATGCGGCCGCGATGATCAGCAGGGCAAGCTCTGGGCCGACTACGCGCTTCAGCATCTCCAGGGCAAGAAGATCGCGATCCTCCACGACAAGACGACCTACGGCAAAGGCCTCGCCGACGCGGCCAAGGGCTTCATGAACGCCGGCGGCATGAAGGAAGTGCTGTATGAAGGCGTCAATACCGGCGAGAAGGACTATTCGGCGATCGTCTCCAAGGTCAAAGCCTCCGGCGCCGATTATCTGATGTGGGGCGGCCTGCATACCGAAGCCGGCCTGATCATCCGCCAGATGCGCGACCAAGGGATGAAGACGGTGATGATTTCCGGCGACGGCATCACCGATGCGGAATTCGCCTCGATCGGCGGCCCGGGCGTCGAGGGCACGCTGATGTCCTTCGGTCCCGATCCGCGCAACAATCCCGCCGCCAAGGATGTCGTCGCGAAGTTCCGCGCCAAGGGATTCGAGCCCGAGGCCTATACGCTCTATTCCTATGCGGGCGTGCAGATCATCAAGCAGGCGGCGGAGAAGGCGAACTCGCTCGATCCCAAGAAGGTCGCCGCGGCCATGCATTCCGGCATGACGTTCAAGACCGTGATCGGCGACATATCGTTCGACAAGAAGGGCGACCGGACCACGGTGGATTACGTCTGGTACGTCTGGAAGAAGGGCGACGACGGCAAGATCAGCTACAAGCAGATCTGAGGAGGCGCTAAGGAACCCCTCTCCCGAAGGTCACGAAGGAGAGGGGTTTGAGTTCCGCGCAAGCTGGCGCATAATGTCCTTCAAGTTTTGAAGGAGCGCCCCCATGTCCGCCAGCTTCGATCTCGCCAAGGAGGCGCGCGGCGCCGCGATTTTCAGCAAGCCGATCGATTCCGGCGTGCGCATCGGCCATGTCCATCTCAAAGTCGCCGATATCGAGCGCGCTCTCGCCTTTTATTGCGGCGTGCTCGGTTTCGAACTGATCCAGCGCTATGGCTCGGAGGCGGCGTTCATCTCCGCCGGCGGCTATCATCACCATATCGGGCTCAACACCTGGGAGAGCCGCGGCGGACCGCCGCCGCCCCGCGGGACGACCGGGCTTTTTCACTTGGCGATCCTCTATCCGACGCGCGCCGCGCTCGGCGACGCTCTGCGGCGGCTCGCGGCGGCGGCGATCCCGCTCGACGGCGCTTCGGACCACGGCGTCAGCGAGGCGCTCTACTTACGCGATCCGGACGAGAACGGCGTTGAGCTCTATTGGGACCGGCCGCATGAGAAATGGCCGCGCGCCGCGGACGGGAAGCTGCAAATGTATACGCGACGGCTGGATTTGGAGTCTCTGTTGAAGGAGGGGGCTTGATCCCCTCTCCCGAGGGGAGAGGGGCCGGGGGTGAGGGGTACGACGCGTGGAGGTTTTGGACGTACTATCCACCTCAACCGCGCCTTTCCTACCCCGCTGTACCCCTCACCCCTGCCCCTCTCCCTTCGGGAGAGGGGTTCACGCTTAGAGACTCACCGCCTGCCCCGTCCTGACGCTCTCATCCGCCGCGAATACGATTCTCAGCGAATTCAGCGCGTCCTCGTGATGCGCCGAAAGATCGCGTTCCTCGCGGATCGCCTCGAGAAAGAGCCGCTGCTCCAATTCGCAAAGCTCCTGATGGCCCGGCTCGTCCGCCGTCGTGATGATCTCGTCGCGCCTCGCGAAAGAACCGTCCGCCTTCAGCTCGGCGTGATGCAGCCGCAGCGCGTTGGTCTTGGTGTGCGTATTGTGATCGGCCGAGGCGACGCCGTCGCTCGGTCCCTCCTTGCTCATGATCGACACGCAGCCTTTCGGCCCGATCATGTCCTTGACGAAATAAGCGGTCTCGCTGACCATCGGGCCCCAGGCCGCCTCGTACCAGCCGACAGAGCCGTCGGCAAATTTGATGTGCAGATGGCCGTAATTGTACATGCTGGGCGCGATCTCGTCGCTCAGCCGCGCGCCGACCGCGTGGACGGAGACCGGCTTCGATTGCGTGACCTGGCACATCACGTCGACATAGTGGACGCCGCAATCGACGATCGGCGAGGTCGTGCGCATCAGGTTCTTGTGCACGCCCCAGAACGAGCCGGACGATTGCTGGTTGAGGTTCATCCGCATGGCGAGCGGTTTGCCGAGGGTGCGGCCGATCTCGACGAAGCGCGTCCAGGACGGATGGACGCGCAGGATATAGCCGACGACAAGGGCGCGCTTCGCGTTCTTGGCCGCGGCGACGACCCGCTCGGCGGCTTCGAGCGTTTCGGCCAGCGGCTTCTCGCAGAAGACATGCGCGCCGGCTTCGAGCGCCTTGATCGCCAGCGCGGCGTGGGTCTCGGTATAGGTGCAGACGGCGACCGCGTCGGGTTTCAGCTCGGCCAGGGCCGCGTCGAAATCCTCGAAGCGCGGGACGCCCGGAAACTCCTTGGCGAGATCGTCGCGCTGCGCGGCGCGATGCGTCGCCAGGCCGACAAGGGAGAAGCCGTCGACGGCGCGATAGGCGCGCGCATGGCTCAAGCCCATCGTGCCGAGCCCGACGACGAGCACGCGGATGCTAGAACCGCCGCTCGATGTTCTGGTCTCACGGATATCGGCCATCGGCGCGCCTCGGCGGTTTTGTCAAGATAGCGGCAAGTAGCGGCGCGGCGCGGCCGGTGTCAATGCGTGGAGCCTCGTCATCAAATGAGCGCGGCGCTTGTCCATCGGCGGCGGGACGCTAGGATGGCGGCCGCTCGCTCGGAGGAGACATGGCGATCGCATCCCGGTTTCAATCGCAGGAAGCCGTAAGCTTTGGCGAAGCGCCGTTCCGCTCGGGCGCATCCCGAGTCAGCCGCTTCTTCCTCGCGTTCTTGCTCGCCGCTTCTTTCGTCTGCGTCGCGGCCGGCGCGGAAGCCCGCTCGCTGGCGCTGGTCATCGGCAACGACGCCTACGCCAACGTGACGAAGCTGAGGACCGCGGTCGGCGATTCCCGCGCCATCGGCGATCAACTTGAAAAAATGGGCTTCATCGTGCGGCGCGCGCAGAACGCCGATCAGCGCGCGATAAGCCGCGCCTTGGCCGGCTTCTACGCCGAGATTCAGCCGGGCGACCGCGCGCTGTTCTTCTATTCAGGCCACGGCTTCGAGATTTCCGGCGCCAATTATCTTTTGCCGACCGACGTGCCGGCGGCGCGTCCCAATCAGGTCGAGCTCGTTCGCGACGCGGCCATTCCGGTCGAGCGCATCATCGACGGCGTGCGCGAGCGCGGCGCGCAAGTGACCATCCTCATTCTCGACGCCTGCCGCGACAATCCTTTCGCAGCGCGAGGAACGCGCGGCGCGCCGGCGACGCGCGGCCTCGCCCGAATCGACGCGCCGGAAGGCGTATTCGTTCTGATGTCCGCCGGGGCCAAGCAGGAGGCGCTCGACCGTCTCTCTGACAGCGCCAGCGAGGTCAACTCGGTGTTCACGCGAACCTTCCTTCGCGAGCTCGCCAAGCCGGGCCGGACATTGGTGCAGATCGCCAAAGCGACTCAGATCGGCGTCAAGCAGCTCGCGGCGACGATCGGCCACGAGCAGACGCCGGCTTATTACGATGAGGTGATCGGCGACATCGTCCTTTATGACGGCCCCGCCAACGCCGCGGCGCCGAGCGAGAGCGCGCCCGCGATTGTCGCATCGGCGCAGATCGCTCCCGCCAATCGCCCGGCCATCGCTGCGCCAAGCCAGCAAACCGCCGCGCTCGTTCCGGACAAGACCCTCCCCGACGCGCTGAAAGTCGGCGGCGCGGCGCCGATCGCCAATTTCATGCGCTCCAACGCCGGCTGGACCGTGACCCTGTCGCTGCCCGAACCCGCCGCCGCGATTTCCTATCGCATCGGCGACAAGGGCGAATTCAGACCGACCGGCCTTTTGGATGCGCTCGACCAGCGCACCGGCCGGCGCATGCCCAACCCGTCCTTCCCGCTCCCAGGCAAGGCGCAGGCGACGATCATCGAAGTGCGCTACCAGACGCCGGACGGCGGCTCGGTCGGGCCGTTTCCGATCCGCTTCGATCCGGAAGTC
>DATGLU010000500.1:0-3615 GCA_035294045.1 Roseiarcus sp.
CCTTCGAGATAGCCCGAGCCGCGCAGGAAGAACGGCGTCGCGGAGAGGTCATAGACGAGCGAGACGCCGAGCTTCCGCTTGACCGTCTCCAAGCCGGTGATCCACATCCGCGCGGCTTCGTTGTTCTCCTTCGCCTCGTCCTTCTCCTCGCCCTTCAGGTCCGCTTCGGTCTCGCCGGTCGCGTCCTTCACCTTCTCGCGGTAGCAATGATGCGCCTCGTCGTTGATGACGACGACGTTCTTCATGCCCATCAATTCGGGCATGACCCGCTGGATCATCTGGCCCTCGGTCTCGAGCGTCTGCAGCTTCTGGCTCGGGTCCCTTTTGGCCCGCCACCCCTCGATCGCCTCGCGCGTGCCCTTCGAGATTTCGACGCGCTCGCGCAGCTTGAACGCGTGGTAATTGGTGATGACGATTTTGGCGTGGTCGATGTCGGCGAGCATGTCCGCCGGCACGAGCTCGCGGTGGCGATAGTAGCTCTCGGGATCGTTCGGCAGCAGAACGCGTAAGCGATCCTTGATCGTGATGCCCGGCGCGACGACGAGGAAGCCGCGCGAGAATTGCTTGCTGTTCGGTCGGCGTACGGCGTTGACCGTCTGCCAGGCGATCAGCATCGCCATGACCGTCGTCTTGCCGGCCCCGGTCGCGAGCTTGAGCGCGAGGCGAAGCAATTCCGGATTGGCTTTGGCGTTCGCGCCCTCGATATGCTTCCAGAACTTCGCGACCTGCGGTCCACGCTTGGGCGCGACTTCGGTGAGCCAGATCGCCGTCTCCACCGCCTCGATCTGGCAGAAGAACGGCTTGATGCTCTGGAACTGGTGATGACGCCAATGCTTCAGAAGACGGACGGTTTCAGGCGTCACCAGCCATTGGTCGGGGTTCGGCAGGCTGCGCCACTGGTCGACATAAGTGCGGATTTCGTTGATGATCGGCGTCGGATTGTATTCCTGCTCCTTGGTCGAATGGCCCGCCGCGTCGCTCAGCGCCAGGCTGCCCTGGCGACGGGTTCCGCGCTGTTTCTTCGGCGCCGGAACAGGCGAAAAATATTCGTCCGCCCGCCTTCGTGACTCGATGATCCGGTTGGTCGGCTGCTTGTCGACGATCTCCCAGTGGCGGGCGGGATAGGCGTAAGGCGAATTGAGGATCGGCCGCTCGAAAAATTGTTCAGTCACGGCCCCTCCCAATTGCGAGCTTCTCATTGGCTACGTCATCCAACGATTCTTGCCTCAGCGTCACCAACAATTTCTGGCCGGGCGTCTCTCTCGGCGCTATCATGGAAATAGTAGCGGTCGTTTTCCGCAGGGAGCGAGACGAGGCAAACAGAAACACGTTTATCCATTTTTTTGCGCGCCAACCCTTTGAAAAACCTCAATCCGGCCAAATAAAAATTTGGAAATCCTTGGAGAAACAAGCAAGAAATTTGGAAAAAGCTTGGAAAAGCGCTCCATAAACTTGCAAAAGCTTGGAAAGATTTGGCGCCTCGCTTCGCGAGCCCGCTGGCGACCGCGCCCGCTTTCACCTTAAGCCGCCCGCCCGCCGAGCCACTGCCCTCGCGCGACCAGGCCGCGCGCCACGTCTTCGAGAAGCGAAAGCGTCCGCGCCGCGGCGGGGTTGAGGACGCCGTCGGCGGCATGGCAAAGGACGATGTGGCGATGACAGCCGCCTTCGGCGAAGGCCTTCGCGCTCATCCGCGGATAATAGGCGTCGCGCTGCAGGCAGCCGCCGGGCAATAACGAAACGCCGAGGCCGGCGTCGACGCATTGCGTCATCAGCGCGATCGCGTCGATTTCGTACCTCACGTCGAGCGGCAAGGAGCGCGTCCGGAAATGGCCCTCGATATAGGCCCTGAGGCCATTGCCGACGGCGGGGAGGACGAACTGGCGCCGGGAGGCCTCGGCGAAGGAAATCTGCGCTTCAGAACCGCCCTGAGCGGCCCGACGCGGCTCGATGAAGAACAATTCCTCGACGAGAAGCGGCCGGCAGACCAGGCCGGCATGCGATTGCTGGTTCGCCATCGCCGCGCAATCGAGCTTGTTCGAGCGGACCGCATTGGCGAGGAGATGGCTCTGCTCCTGCTTCAGCTCCAAACGTACGTCCGGATAGAGCTTAGTCATCGCGTCGAGCAGCGGCAGAGCAAGGACGCTCATCAAGCTATGCGGCATGCCGATCGTGACGTGGCCGGAGGGCTTCTCGACCGATTTGCGCACGTCGAGCCGCGCGCGGGCGATCTGCTTGAACAGAAGCTGGCAATGCTCGTAGAGCCGCGCGCCGGCCTCGGTCGTCGTCACGCCTTGCGCCGAGCGCTCGAGCAGCGGCGTCTCTAAATCGAGTTCAAGCGCCCGGACGCTCTTGCTCAAGGCCGGCTGGGCGACATGCAGCGCCTCGGCGGCCTTGCTGATGCTCTTCGCCTCGACGACGCCGGCGAAGTAGCGCAATTTTCTGAGGTCCATATCGGCGCCGGACTCGCTTGCTTCAGCCAGCATGCGCCGGAAAGGGCATATCGTCCAGGAATATCCCTCCAGCCATTTGCTATTGGCGGTTCTCGCCGGCGAGGCGGCAAAGTGAAGGCTAGGCGAACGAAGTTCGCCGATTTGCGGATATCCGCGCCCACCCCGTCTCATAACAGCGCGTTATGGCTCCGGCGGAAGGGCGCCAGGCGAAAGCGCGCATGCGAAGCAAGCTTTTCGTGCCGGGGTCGCGGCCGGAATTTTTCGAGAAGGCCTGGCGGTCCGAGGCCGACGCGCTCTCGTTCGACCTCGAAGACGCGGTCGTCGAGGCGGCGAAGCCCGAGGCGCGCACGCGCGTCGCGCAGGCGGTCGCCGCGGCGCCGGCACAGCGGACGAAAACGCTGATCGTCCGGGCGAACGCGGTCGGCAGCCCGCATTTCGAGGCCGATCTCGAAGCGGTTGTCGGGCCGGGCCTCGACATCGTCAACCTGCCGAAGGTCGAGAATCCGGAGACCGTCATTGAGGCGTGCCGCCTGATCGAACGGCTCGAACAGGCGCGGGGCCTGAAGCGGCGCATCGGCGTCCTCGTCAATATCGAAACGCCGCGCGGCCTGCGCCGGGCCGCCGAGATCGCCGCCGCGACGGACCGGATCGTCGGGCTGCAGGTCGGCTTCGGCGATCTGTTCGCGCCGCTCGGCGTCGCGCGCGTCATCGCGAACCTCACGCCGGTCTGGCTGGCGGTGCGCTTCGCCGCCGCCGAGGCCGGGCTGCCGGCTTATGACGGCGCCTTCGTCGCCGTCTCGGACCTCGCCGGTTTTCGCGCCGAGGCCGAGGCGGCGCGGGCCGCCGGCTTCGCCGGCAAGAGCTGCGTCCATCCGAGCCAGGTCGCGACGGCCAATGCGATCTTCTTTCCGAGCGCCGCCGAGATCGAGCGCGCCAAGCGCGTCGTCGCCGCGGCGGACGAGAAACAGGCGCGCGGCGTCGGCGCTTTTACGGTGGACGGCGTCCTCGCCGACGGCCCCTTCATCGCCCGCGCCCGCGAGGTGCTGCGGCTTGCACAAGGGGCGGACAATGCCTGACCGCGCCCAGTCTCCTCCGGCCGCGGACGGCCCGCTGAAAGGGCTGCGCGTCGTCGATTGCGCGACCCTCTTCGCCGGCCCGCTGATCG
>DATGLU010000501.1:0-2344 GCA_035294045.1 Roseiarcus sp.
GCCTTCTCGACCTACGCGCCGAGCGATCCGTCGCTGGTCGATACGCTGTATAAGAAGAACGTCACGATCAACGCCAAGCCGCCGTCGGACGGCAATTCCTGGCTGATGACCTTGCTCGTCAACGGCCTGCCGTTGCTCGCCTTCCTCGGCGTTTGGATTTTCCTGTCGCGTCAGATGCAAGGCGCCGGCGGCAAGGCGATGGGCTTCGGCAAATCCAAGGCCAAGCTGCTCAACGAGGCGCATGGCCGGGTGACGTTCGAAGACGTCGCTGGCGTCGACGAAGCCAAGGAGGATTTGCAGGAGATCGTCGAGTTCCTGCGCGATCCACAGAAGTTCCAGCGCCTCGGCGGGCGCATTCCGCGCGGCGTCTTGCTGGTCGGCCCGCCCGGCACCGGCAAGACCTTGACCGCGCGCGCCGTCGCCGGCGAAGCGAACGTGCCGTTCTTCACAATCTCGGGTTCCGATTTCGTCGAAATGTTCGTCGGCGTCGGCGCGAGCCGCGTCCGCGACATGTTCGAGCAGGCCAAGAAGAACGCGCCCTGCATCATCTTCATCGACGAGATCGACGCGGTCGGCCGCCATCGCGGCGCCGGGCTCGGCGGCGGCAATGACGAGCGCGAGCAGACGCTCAATCAGTTGCTCGTCGAGATGGACGGGTTCGAGCAGAACGAAGGCATCATCATCATCGCGGCGACCAACCGGCCCGACGTGCTCGACCCGGCGCTGCTGCGCCCCGGCCGTTTCGACCGCCAGGTCTTCATCCCCAATCCCGACGTTGTCGGTCGCGAGAAGATTCTGAAGGTTCATGTCCGCAAAGTGCCGCTGTCGCCGGATGTCGATCTGAAAGTCGTCGCGCGCGGCACGCCCGGCTTTTCCGGCGCCGACTTGATGAACCTCGTCAACGAAGCGGCCTTGATGGCGGCGCGGCGCGGCAAGCGCATCGTCACGATGGCCGAGTTCGAGGATTCCAAGGACAAGATCATGATGGGCGCCGAACGGCGCACCCTGGTCATGACCGAGCAGGAAAAGACGCTGACCGCCTATCACGAGGGCGGCCACGCCATCGTCGCGCTCAACGTGCCGGCGACCGACCCGGTGCACAAGGCGACGATCATCCCGCGCGGCCGCGCGCTCGGCATGGTCATGCAGCTTCCCGAGCGCGACAAGCTGTCGATGAGCTACGAGCAGATGACCTCGCGCCTCGCCGTGCTGATGGGCGGCAGGGTCGCCGAGGAGATCATTTTCGGCCGGGACAAGGTCACGTCCGGCGCGCAGTCGGATATCGAGCAGGCGACCAAGCTGGCGCGGTCGATGGTGACGCGCTGGGGCTTCTCCGACGAGCTCGGCACGGTGATGTATGGCGAGAACCAGGAGGAAGTGTTCCTCGGCTATTCGGTCGGCCGGCAGCAGAATATTTCCGAAGCGACGTCGCAGAAGATCGATTCGGAAGTGCGCCGGCTGGTCGAGCAGGGCCTTGCCGAGGCGACACGCATCTTGACCGAGAAGCGCGCGGATCTCGAGACGCTGGCTCGCGGCCTGATGGAATATGAAACGCTGACCGGCGAGGAAATCGACGGCCTGTTGAAGCATGGTCGGCCGCCGGTTCGCGAAACGGGGGAAAAAGAGACGCCGCCGCCGCGCGGCTCGGCGGTTCCCGCCACCGCCAAGCCCCGCCCCTCGCCGCCGCCCGCCCCCGGCGGCCTCGAGCCGCAGCCGCAGACTTAGCCACTCCTTCTCCCCGCAATGCGGGGAGAAGGGTTGGGCGTTAACTCCCGGCAATGTTTCTTGAATGATTTTCGGCGTAGAGTCGCGTTAAATGGGCGCGGCGAAGGGGCCGCGATAAGGTTTGGCAGCGATGGCGCGCAAGTATTTCGGCACCGACGGCATTCGCGGCCGGGCCAACGGAAAAATCACCCCGGAAGTCGCGATGCGGGTCGGCCAGGCGGCGGGCCTCGCCTATCAGCGCGGCGACCACCGCCATCGCGTCGTC
The DNA here is from genome assembly GCA_035294045.1 of Roseiarcus sp. Classification (GTDB taxonomy): domain Bacteria; phylum Pseudomonadota; class Alphaproteobacteria; order Rhizobiales; family Beijerinckiaceae; genus Roseiarcus. The sequence goes on from DATGLU010000501.1 coordinate 1,991, forward strand.
ATCGGCAAGGACACCAGGCTGTCCGGCTATATGATCGAATACGCCATGGTGGCCGGCTTCACCTCGGTCGGCATGGACGTGCTGCTGCTCGGACCGGTTCCAACGCCGGCCGTCGCGATGCTGACCCGCTCGATGCGCTGCGATCTCGGCGTGATGATCTCCGCCTCGCACAATCCGTTCGAGGATAACGGCATCAAGCTGTTCGGGCCGGACGGATTCAAGCTTTCCGACGAGGTCGAAGCGCAGATCGAGGCGCTGATGGACCTCGAAATCGCGCCGCGCCTCGCCAAGGCGCGCGATCTTGGCCGCGCCAAGCGCATCGAAAGCGTGCAGGCCCGCTATATCGAATACGCC
>DATGLU010000502.1:0-4130 GCA_035294045.1 Roseiarcus sp.
TATCGAAAGCCTGAGCAAGCGGAACCACGCCGGTCGTCTCGACCAGGCCGATCGTCGTCTTCAGCCCGACGCAGCCGCAGAACGAGGCGGGCAGGCGCACCGAGCCGCCGGTGTCGCTGCCGAGCGCCGCCGGAACCAGTCCCGCCGCAACCGCGACGCCCGAGCCGCTGGACGAGCCGCCCGGCGTGCGCGGATGGCCTCGGTCGCGCGGATTGAGCGGCGTGCCGGTCGTCTCGTTCGAGCCCCAGCCGCCGAACGCGTATTCGACCGTATGGGTCTTGCCGACGATGATCGCGCCGGCGGCGCGAAGCCGCGCAACGACCGGCGCGTCGGCGGCGGCCGGGGGCGCTGCGGCTCTGGTCGGCGAGCCGGCTTTGGTCGGCAGGCCGACGATATCGATAATGTCCTTGACGGCGACCGGCATGCCGGCGAGCGGGCCGGGCGTCACGCCGGCCGCGATGAGAGCGTCGATATGCGCAGCGTCGATCAGCGCGCGTTGTTCATCGAGCGCGACGAACGCGTTCAGCGCGCCATTGTCGCGCTTGATTGCGTCGAGCGTGCGTTTCGCGATGTCGACGGCGCTCGCGCCGCCGGCCAAGGCTTCACGCGTCTCTTTGAAGGTGAGGAGCTTGTCGACCATCATCCCGCCTTTTCGAAACGACCGTGGCCGATCGCGGCGCGGCAGGCAAGGGGCAGATCGACCTATCGTTTCGCCTGCTCGATCAGGCCGCGCGCGCCGGCCAGCAGCTTCTCCCATCCGAAGAGCAGGTTGGCGGAGAAGCGCAGCTCGACATTGAGTTCGCCGAGGCGGAAATCGTCGATGCAGAAATTGGGAGTCGCGCGGTGCTGGTCCGGCTTGCCGCAGCGGGCGGCGAATTCCCGGCCCTCGGGCGCGGCGAAATAAAGCTCCTCCCCTTCGAACGGGCTGCCGGGCAGGAAGCCGCGCGCGATCAGCCCGCCCGGCTGCGTCCATTCGTTCGGGTCGAGAAAGCGGGCGTAGAGCTTCACCGGCCGGTCGGCGGGATCGAGCGTCGAATCGGCCTCGCTGATCGTCAGGAAAACGAGCCGGTCGTGCCGCTCGGCGAGATCGGTCGCGCTGGCGATGTCCTGGAGATCGCCGGCCGGCGCGAAATCGGGATAGAAGGCGGCGAGGCTGAGCTTTTCGAGACGGCCGCCGCTCCGCGAGCCCGGCCGGACATAGCCGCTGGGCAGCACGAAAGTCGACCCGCCGATCGTCGCGTGGACCGGGCCGGAGACGGTCGCCGGATGCAGCGCGCGCCACAAGCGAAAAGCGCCGGCGAGCGGCAAAGGCGACAGGCCGAGCCCGAGCAGAATGACGGCGACGCGAAGCGGTGGCGGCATGGGCGCCGACTTTTCATCCAGCGAATCAGGATGGTGCTTGAAGAGATTAGCGCGGCCGGCGCGGCGCAGTCGATGCGAGTCGTTCAAAGTAAATAATCGCTTGATTCAGTTCAAATTTACCCAATCGAAGAAACCATAGATTCAGCCTGACTTTTAAACTCGTCTTCATTCGCGAATGTTACTGTTCATGTCATCGTAAGGCCGAAATAAATAATCGGCTACGGGCAGTCGAACAGGCAGGTGTGCAATGAGGAACGCGGTTAAACTTGAGGAAACCACAAGACGATCCGACCGAATTGCTGAGATCAGCCCAGTTTATCTTGAGGCGCTCGGCATGGTCGAGCGGCTGCACCGGCGGCTTCTCGACGTCATCAAAGACGAGTTCGACCGTCGCGGCCGCTCCGACGTCAACGCCGTCCAGGCTCTGTTGCTCTATAATATCGGCGACAAGGAATTGACGGCGGGGGAACTGCGCACGCGCGGCTATTATCTTGGCTCGAACGTTTCCTACAATGTCAAGAAAATGGTCGAGATGGGCTATCTCCATCACGCGCGCTCGCGCATCGACCGGCGCTCGGTGCGCATCAGCCTGACCGAGAAGGGCCAGGAAGTGCATCAGATCGTCGCCGGGCTTTACGAGAAGCACGCCCGCACGGTCGAGCAGATCGGCGGCGTTTCGGTGGACGATTTCCTGCGCATGAACCAGTCGCTCGCCCGGCTCGAGCGCTTCTGGACCGACCAGATCAAATACCGTCTTTAAGCGCAGAGCGCGAAGGATCGGACGGCTTGAGCCGGGCTGCAGCCATGCGGCCCGGCTGCTTCGTCCGGCGGGAACGCCGCTATTTTCGCTGGTTGCCGGCGATCGCGGCGGTGACGCCGAGCCCGACCAGCAGCGCGCCGCTCACATAGCGCTCGAACCGGCGATAGAAGACGCCGCGCTTCAGCCAGCCGCCGGCGGCGCTGGCGATGAGCGCATAGCAACCGTCGGTAATGAAGCCGAGGCCGGCGAAGGCGAGCCCGAGAAAAACGATCTGCGTGGCGACATGGCCGCGGCCGACCTCGGCAAATTGCGGCAGGAAGGCGAAGAAGAACAGCGCCGTCTTCGGATTGAGCAGATTGACGATGAAGCCGTCGCGGAACAGCCGGCGATACGAATAGCGTTTCAGGTTCATCGCCGCGTCGGCGCCGTCGTCGCGGCCGAAAATCTTCTTCAGGCCGAGCCAGATGAGATAGGCCGCGCCGGCGTATTTGACCGCGCTGAAGGCGAGCGCGGAGGAGGCGAGCAGCGCCGAGAGTCCGACCGCCGCCGCCAGCGCATGGACCAAGGTCGCGGCATGGATGCCGAGATCGGAGACAAGCCCGGCGAGCCGCCCCTGCTCGGCCGAGCGCGCGACGATGTAGAGAACCGCTGGGCCCGGAATCAGGAGAAGGACCAAGGCGGCCCCGGCGAACAGCCCAAGATTGGCGGCGCTCGGAATGACGATCACCACGCTTGGGACGACGATCTCCATGAGGGCTCTCCTTCTCGGGGCGCAGCGAGCCTCATGCCGCCAGGCCTGTCAATCCCGGCTGGCGGTCGCAATTTCTCGTGATCGCGTCGGCAAAGGCTTTTCCCGCCCCGCAAGACATAATATCGCCAAGCTGCTTGGCTTTTTTAACCAGGACGCGATAGGAAATCGCTTGGCGTCGGCCGGACGGGGAGGGCGGTCGCGCTGAAGCGATAAGCGGTCTTCAAAGACCGCGCTTTCGCTAAGATATTTTGACAGGGGGCCCGCCTGCCGATGAAAGACGTCCAATTGCCGCGCGTTTGCCGCCGCGCGTTCCTTTCCGCCGCTGCGACTTTCGCGCTGACCGCCTTTGCCGGCTCGGCCTTCGCTCAACAGCAATTCGCCGCCCAGGCCGAATGGCGCCAAAGCTACGAATCCTCCTCGCGTCTGACCGTGCCGCGCGAATCGACGCCGGTCCTGTCGCCGGAGACTTTGGCCGCGACGGAAGCGGCGATCCAGCAATACCAGGGCATTGTCGAGCATGGCGGCTGGACGACGGTGCCGACCGGGCAGGTGCTGAAGCTTGGAACCAAGTCCAAGGCCGTCCAGGCGCTGCGCCAGCGGCTGGTCGTGTCGGGCGATCTTGATTCCGTCGCGGGCGATTCGCCGGTCTTCGATTCGTTCGTCGAAGCGGCGGTCAAGCGCTTCCAGGTTCGCCACGGCATCAGCCCGACTGGAATCGTCAATGACGAGACGTTCACCGAATTGAACGTGCCCGCCGAGGCGCGGCTTCGCCAGTTGCAGATCAACGTCGTTCGCCTGCGGGCCTTTTCCGGCAATCTCGGCGAGCGGTTCGTGATGGTCAATATTCCGGCCGCGGCGGTCGAGACGGTAGAGAACAACACCGTCTATTCGCACCATGTGGCCGGCGTCGGCAAGATCGATCGCCAGTCGCCGATCATGCAGGCCAAGGCCGTCGAGATCAATTTCAACCCGTTCTGGACCGTGCCGCCTTCGCTGATCAAGAAGGACCTGATCCCGAAGATGCAGGCCGACCCCAATTATTTGACCGAGGAGAAGATCCGGGTCTTCAACAAGGACGGCCAGGAAGTCTCGCCGAGCTCGATCAATTGGAATTCGCTCGAAGCAACGCAGTTCAAATACCGCCAGGACACCGGCGCCGACATCAATTCGCTCGGCTCGGTGCGCATCAACATCCCGAACCCGTACGGCGTCTACATGCATGACACGCCGTCCAAGGGCATTTTCGGCGATGACTTC
>DATGLU010000503.1:0-3179 GCA_035294045.1 Roseiarcus sp.
TTCCGCAAGCGCGATCACATTCTCAGCCGAGCCGCCTTCGAGCGTCCGCAGCACCGCGAATTCGTCGCCGCCGATGCGGGCGACGGTGTCGGATTCATTGGTCGCCTTGCGCAGCCGGTCGGCGACCTGGCGCAGCAGCACGTCGCCGATCGGGTGGCCGAGGGAATCGTTCACATCCTTGAAATGATCGAGATCGATGACGAGGACGGCGAAAACGTCCGAAGAGCGGCGCGAGCGCGCCAGCTCGTATTCGACCCGCTCGATGAATTGGGTGCGGTTGAAAAGATCGGTTAGCGCGTCGTGCTGCGCCATATAGACGATCTTTTCCTCGGCGCGGCGGCGCTCGGATATATCCTCGTGAGTGACCAGCCAGCCGCCGCCAGCGATCGGCTGATCGACGATATTGATCGTCCGCCCATCGGCGGTTGCGCCGATGCGGCTCTTGATCTCGCCTTTCGCGATCGTCTCCATGATCGTGGCGACATATTGGTCCACGTCGCCCTTGAAGAGGCCGACATCGCGCCGATGCTCGATGAGGCGGCGCAGGCTGCAGCCGGGCTTCACGATGTCCGGCGAAAGCGCGTACATGCGCAGATAGGCGTGGTTGCGCAGCACGATCTCTCCCGCCGCATTGAACATGCACAGGCCCTGCGACATGTTGTTGACGGCGTCGTCGAAATTGCGATTTTGCGCGGCGAGGGCCTCGACGGCGCGGCGCGCCTCGTCCCGTTCGGCGCGGGCCTTGGCCGCCGCCCGCCAGGCGGCCGCCACGCCCAAAGCCATGGCGCCGGCCAAGAGGCCATTCAGGCCGAGGATAAAGCCCAGGGACATACGCGCGGGTCCGACCGCCCGCCGGGAGCTGCGGCGAGCAATATGCGGCCAGGCTGCCACCTCGGCCATCAACGCCCGACTATCGCCAAACGGAATTAATCTGTAGTTAATGGAAAAACGCTCGACTGACGACGCGGGTCAGGTCCCGTTCGGCGCCTTGTCGAGCGCGCTGAGCACGCGCTGGCGCGACAAGTCGAGCAGGCCGCGCATCGCCTCGCCGGCCTCCTCGCCGCGCCGCGCCATGATCGACGAAAGCACCGCCTCGTAGGGCGTCAAGTCGATCGGCTGGCGGCTGGGATTTTTCTGGGTGAGCGCGAAGGAGACGCGCAAGGCGGTCTTCACCGCGCCGCCGATCGTGACGAAAAGCCCGTTATGGGTCGCCGCGATGATCGCGAGGTGAAACTCGGTCTCGGCGCTCGCGGCCAAAGCAGGCGTATGCAACATCGAGAGCATATCGGCGTAGCAGCGCCGGACATGTTCGAGGTCTTCGTCCGTTCCCTCGCGCGTAGCCAGATAGCAGGCGCGCGGCTCGAAACATTGGCGCATCTCGTAAAGATCTTCAACGATGCGCCGATCGAATTGCGCGTTGAGTCGCCATGAGAGCACGTCGGGATCGAGCAGGTTCCAACTCGAAAACGGCAGGACGCGCGTGCCGATTTTCGGCGCGACCTCGATGAGGCGCTTCGCCGCGAGATTCTTCACCGCCTCCCGGATCGTCGAGCGCGAGACGCCATAGGCCTGGCACAATTCGCTTTCGATCGGCAGGGAATCGCCAGGCCGAAATTCGCCCGAAACGATGCGCGTGCCGAGAATGCGCGCGACTTGCGCGCTCATCGTGCTGACCGAGGTGTTGCGCTCGAACATTTCTTCCCCAGATCGAGTTTCTTCAGGCCGGCTCGTTTCTCGTTCGGCCGGTCGTTTGGATCTGGCGGCGGCGCTCGGATCTCCGGCGAATGGCTCCATTCTATGAACCGGCCGCGCCGGTTGCGCTAGGCCAAGAGCGCCTCGGAGGCGAGGAGGGCATTGACAAAGACCCGCCGGCGCCGCAGCTTAAAGAGCATATGGTAAGATGAATTGTTCCGCCAGAGGGAAATGGCGGTGGTGGTCACGGCTGAGAGGCCGACCGGGAGGACAGAAGGCGCGGCGGGAAGAGCCGTCTGCGCCGCTTCGGCTCTGCGCCAAGCTCAACGCCAGAAGGAGGAAACGTCATGAAGCTTATCAAAGCGCTCGTCGCTGCGGTCGGCCTATGCGCCCTGAGCGCCGCGGCTGAAGCCAAGACGCAAGTGGTCTGGTGGGATTTCTTAAGCGGCGGCGACGGCGTCCGCATGAAGGCGATGATCCAGAAGTTCAACGCCGAAAATCCCGACATCGAAATCCAGCCGACGACCCTCGAATGGGGCGTACCCTTCTACACCAAGGTCCAAACGTCAGCGGCGGTCGGGCAGGGCCCCGACGTGATGACTTACCATCTTTCGCGCTTGCCGCTCGGCGTCTCGACCGGCGTGCTGCGGCCTTACAGCATGGATGAGTTGAAGGCGGTTGGTCTCTCAGAGAGCGACTATTTCCCCACCGATTGGGACGCCGCTCATGTCGACGGCAAGCTCTATGGCGTGCCGCTCGATATTCACTCGATCATTCTCTACTACAACAAGGACGCCCTGAAAGCGGCCGGGCTCCTCGGCGACGACGGCTTGCCCAAGGGACTCGACGGGCTCGACAATTTCAATGCGGCGTTGAAGAAGCTGACCGGCGGCAAGACGCAATACGGGCTGTCCTTCGCCACGGCCGAGCACGGCACAATTTGGCGCATTTTCTACACTCTGCTGAGCCAGCAGAGCGGCGAATTTCTCAAGGACAACAAGATTCTCGACGGCGACAATTTGCAAAAAGCCGAGAAGGCGACCACCGCGATGGCCGATTGGGTCGCCAAGGGCTACGCGCCGAAGCTCACCGAATATCCTGCTTCGATCGCGCTCTTCACTTCGGGCAAGGCGGCTTTCCATATCAACGGCGTTTGGGAAGTGCCGACCATGGTCGACCTCGCCAAGAACAACAAGCTCGGCTTCGACTGGGGCGCGATCCAGATACCGACCCTGTTCGACCATCCGGCGACCTGGGCCGATTCGCATTCCTTCGCCATTCCCGACCGAAAGGGCAATCCGGTTTCGAAGGAGAAGGTCGACGCCGTCATGAAGGTGATCGCCTGGATGAACAAGAACAGCATCATGTGGGCTTCGGCGGGCCACATCCCGGCTTACAAGCCGGTGACCGAGACGCCGGAATACAAGAAGATGGAGCCGAACGCGACATACGTATCCCTGGCCAAGACGGCCGTCTTCGATCCGAAA
>DATGLU010000504.1:0-7548 GCA_035294045.1 Roseiarcus sp.
AGCCGCGCCTTCGACCGCGATGAGGACGAGTTGCGCCGCGCCGGCCGCATCGCCAAAGGCGTCGAGGACGCCTTGCGCGGCAAGATCCGGCTGACCGATATCATCGCCGCCAAGCGCAAGCCTGACGCGCGGGTCGGGGCCTTCACCGTCGCGCCGGAAGTCACGATCAGCAATTCCCTATCGAACCGCTTCACCGTGATTGAAATATCCGGCCTCGACCGGCCCGGCCTCCTCTATGAGATGACCAGCGCCCTTTCCAATCTCAATTTGAACATCGGTTCGGCTCATGTCGTTACCTTCGGCGAAAAAGCGGTCGACACGTTTTACGTGACCGACCTGACCGGCTCGAAAATCGCCTCGCCGGGCCGCCAGGCGGCGATCAAGCGTCGCATGTTGGCGATTTTCGACGGCCCGGACGAGAAAAAGCCGGCGGGGGGCGGCCGCTGAGGCGCTTGATTTTTGCACCGCAAGAACTGATATCCCGGCTCGACAAATCCACCTCTCCAAGACGCGACATGAACGACCCCGTGAGAAAAGACAAAGACGAGGCCGCGCCGGCGCCGCTTTCGGGCGAAGCGACCGCCAATCCCGCCGAACCGGCCGCGCCCGACCCGGCGACGGTTATCGAGGCGCTCAACGCCGAAAACGCCTCGCTCAAGGACCGCCTGCTTCGCGCCATGGCGGAAATGGAGAATCTGCGCCGTCGCACCGAGCGCGAAATCGCCGACGCCAAGACCTATGGCGTCACCTCTTTCGCCCGCGACATGCTCACCGTCGCCGACAATCTCGGCCGGGCTCTCGACAGCCTGCCGGAAGAGGCGCGGGCCGGCGGCGCGGAGGGCGCTCTGAAAGGCCTGATCGAAGGCGTCGAATTGACGATGCGCGATTTGACCGCCGCGCTCGCCCGCCACGGCGTCAAGAAGCTCGAGCCGCTGGGTGAGAAGTTCGATCCCAATTTCCACGAGGCGCTCTACGAAGCGCCCAACGAGGAACTGCCCGCCGGCACGGTGGCGCAAGTCGTCCAGAGCGGCTGGCGGATCGGCGACCGCGTTCTGCGCCCGGCGCGGGTCGGCGTCTCCAAGGGCGGCCCGAAAGTGGCGGCGAAGGCGGAGTGACGATTCTGTAGCCGCGCTCGGCGAGCGCGGCGACGCGGTCGTCGACCGCGTCTACAGATCCCGCGTCACCCGCCGCAGCGTCAGATTGATCCTCCCGCCGCCTCCAAGCAGCGTCGAGGAGCCGCCTTTGATCCGGTCGACGCCGTGAAAGGCGAGCCGCGCCGGCCCGCCCAGGATCAGCGCGTCGCCGGAATTCAGGTCGAAGGAGCGCGTCTTGTCACCGCGTTTCGTCCCGCCGACTCGGAACAGGCAGGAATCGCCAAGCGACAGCGACAGGACCGGCGCGGAGAAGTCCTCCTCATCGCGGTCCTGGTGCAGCCCCATCCGGGCGGAAGCGTCGTAGACATTCACGAGGCACGCCTCGGGCGGCGGCGCGCCGGCCGCGAGATCGGCCCAGGCGGCGAGCGCGATCGCCGGGATCGGCGGCCAGGGCGCGCCGGTGAGCGGATGCGTCGGCTGATAGCGGTAGCCGGCCTCGTCCGAGACCCAGCCGAGCGGCCCGCAATTGGTCATGCGGACGGAGAACGGCTTGCCCGTCCGCGGCATGCGCGGCGTGAAGAGCGGCGCGTCGCGCAGAGCCTCGCGCAACGCGTCGCGCAGAGCTTCTTGCGCCGGCCGGTCGAGATAGGCCGGGTAATGGACGAGGCCGGGGATGATTTCGAGTCCGCGGGCGGGGGCGGTCATAGCCTCGCTTAGCGTGGGCGGGAGGCGCAGCCAAGCGCCCGGCGCCCGAGGCTTGCGAAATTGCAGTTTAGCTCCATTTTTGCTCCAATGTGTGGTCGATATCGGAGCATCCTTATGGACCTGTCGATCAAAGCCGTTCCGGAGGAGCAAGTGATGAAGCTCCGCGCACGGGCTAAAACCAATCATCGCTCGCTCCAGGGGGAGCTGAGGGCGCTGATCGACCAAGCCACGGCGAGCGTTCCCTTGAAATTGACGGTGGCTGAGGTCGCCGCCAAGGCCGCTGCGCTCGGTCTTCAGCGCCGCAACGAGGCGGCGCGGCTGATCAGGGAAGATCGTGACCGTTAAGGTCGTCGACGCCTCCGCCATCGTAGCCTTGCTCTTCAACGAGACGACGCGCGAGGAGATTGTCGCGCGCCTGCACGGGTTTTCGCTCGCCGCCCCAGCCTTCATTCGGTACGAAGCCGCGAACGCGTGTCTCAAGAAGCTTCGCGCGTCGCCTCACGAAAGACGAGCGCTCCTCGATGCGTTCTCGATCGCTCTGGAGCCCGTCGAACTCGGCGACGCCATCACGTTGGCCGAAACGACCAAACTATCGCTCTATGATGCGAGCTATCTCTGGCTCGCTCGCGCGCTTGGCGCTGAGCTTGTCACGCTGGACGACAAGCTGGCGCGGGTGGACGCAGCTTTGCGCCGGCCAGCGTAAGCGAATTTTTGCACGCCGCGCGGGCAAAGGCGGAGGTACAGGCCGCGCCGGCTTGACGTGGGCGCGCGGCGTCTCGATATCGAAGGCGATGGTTGGAGTCCAACGCCCTTGCCCAAGCTCCTGATCGGCGCCGGGCTCGTCCTTGTGTTGATCGGCGTCCTCTGGCTGGCCGCCGAGCGGCTCGGGCTCGGAAGGCTGCCGGGCGACATCGTCATCGAGCGCGGCAATCTGCGCATCTACGTTCCGATCGGCGCCTCGCTGATCGCCAGCATCGTTCTCAGCCTGGCGCTCTGGCTCCTCAACCGCTGAGCTTTAGGCGGCGAGCACGTCCTTCGACGCGACGGTCGAATCGGCGTTGAGCCGGTAGACCAGCGGCACGCCGGTTTCGAGCTCCATTTGCGGGATCGTCTTCGGCGTCAGCTTGTCCAGCACCATGACGAGGGCGCGCAGCGAATTGCCATGGGCGGCGACCAGCGTTCTCCTGCCGCGCAGGACTTCCGGCAGGATATTCTGGCAGTAGTAAGGAAGCGCGCGGGCCACCGTGTCCTTGAGGCTCTCGCCGCCGGGCGGGGCCACGTCATAACTGCGCCGCCAGATATGGACCTGCTCCTCGCCCCATTTCTTGCGCGCGTCGTCCTTGTTGAGACCCGAGAGATCGCCGTAATCGCGCTCGTTCAGCGCCTGGTCCTTGATCGTCGGCAGGCCTTGCTGGCCGAGTTCGGCGAGAACCAGATCGAGCGTGCGTTGGGCGCGGATCAGCGCCGAGGTGAAGGCGACGTCGAAGGAGAGGCCGCGGGCTTTGAGCCGGCGGCCGGCCTCCCTCGCCTCCTCGACGCCTTTTGGCGAGAGATCGACGTCGCGCCAGCCGGTGAAGAGGTTTTTCAGGTTCCAATCGCTCTGGCCGTGGCGAACGAGAACAAGCAGGCGGTCGGAAGCGGGCATGGCTGGCCTCGGGCGGAATCGGTAGTCTCGCCTCTAGAAGCATGGAGCGGGGCGCCGGGACAAGCGCAAGGCGGCCGGTCGAGCGATACCAATCGTCGCAACGGTTGGCGCCCGGCGCATGCGGCGGCACGCGTCAGAGATCAGTCCGCCGGCGGGGCCGCTTTCTCGCCGAAGCCTGCCGCCTCGACGGCGAGATGCACCCTGTTCTGGAAGCTGGCGTCTTCGCCGCGCGCCAGCAAGTCGGCGGCGCGGGCGACGGCGTCGCAGACGGCGGCGACCCAGCCCATTTCGGCCTTGAAGAAATCGCTGAGCACATAGTGGTGCACCAGCGCCTTGTCGCCCGGATGGCCGATGCCGATGCGGACGCGCTTGTATTCATTGCCGATATGGGCGCTGATCGAGCGCAAGCCGTTATGGCCGGCATTGCCGCCGCCGACTTTCACCCGGACCTTGGCCGGGGCGAGATCGAGCTCGTCATGGATAACGACGATGTTGGCGAGATCGAGCTTATGGAAGCGCATCGCCTCGCCGAGGCTGCGGCCGGAATCGTTCATGAAAGTCTGCGGCATGAGCAGCAGCGCGCGCTCGCCGCCGATCAGGCCTTCCGCCGCCGCGCCTTGAAAGCGCGCGCGGAACGGCCCGATGCGATGCTCCCCGGCGATCGCCTCGATCGCCATGAAGCCGATATTGTGCCGGTTCTTGGCGTGGCGCGGGCCGGGATTGCCGAGGCCTGCAAGGAGGATCATGCCCGCGCGCGAGGATTGTAGCCGCGGTCGGCGACCGCGGCTACAGCGTCACTTTTTGGCGGCGGGCGCTGCGGCGCCCTTGGCCGGGGCGGCGGCTGCGCCAGCGGCGGGCGCGGCCGGCGCAGCGGCGGCGCCGGCGGGCGGAGCGGCCGCGCCGGCCGCGGGCGCAGCGGCGGTCGTCGCCGCGGCCGCGGCGACGGGGGCCTCTTCGACATAGACGGTCGGCGGCACCACCGTCGCGATGGTGAAGTCGGTGCGCGTGTCGACCGGCTTGCAGCCTTCGGGTAGCTGGATGTTCGAAATATGGACCGAATCGTGGATGTCGAGGCCGGTCAGGTCGATGGTGATCGAATCAGGGATCGCCTCGGCCGGCGCCCAAAGCTCGATCGCATGCAGAACCAGGTTCAACGCGCCGCCGCGCTTGATGCCAGGCGCCTTGTCCTGGTTGACGACATGGACGGGCGTCGCGATGCGCACGCGCGAGCCGGCTTTCAGGCGCAGAAAATCGACATGAAGGGGGCGATCAGTGACGACATCGAGCTGGTAGTCGCGCGGCAGGACGCGCTCCTTGCGGCCCTCCACGTCGAGCTCGAAAATCGTGGTCAGGAAGTGGCCGGCATTGATGAGCTGGTTCACTTCCTTATAGTCGAGCGCGATCGGCGCGGCCGTTTCGCCGCCGCCATAGATCACTGCCGGAACGCGGCCTGCGCGGCGGACAGAACGGGCGGCCCCCTTGCCGATCCCGCTGCGCGCCACGGCCGCGAGCTGTTTGGTCGCCGCCATGTCGATTATCCTTTGAAGTTGGACGCGCCCCGCCTCCAGGGGTGTCGGAACGGGCGCGAAGCCGCGTCTATAGGGGGGAAGGGCGGCGCTGGCAAGGGTGGCCGACCCGAGCGCTACGACGGGGCGCCGCCGCGCCGGCCGATCACCCGCTGTGCGCCACGAACACGCTTTTGGCTAGCCTGCGGCGGGAATGCGAGTTCGCGTGCTCCGGTCCCTCAATGCGAGCTGACCAGCGTCGGACCGCGCGGCCGCGGGCCGCTGGCGGGCGCGGTCGTCCCGCGCGGTCGGACGGCGCCGTTGCGGGGGGCGGAGAAGGCGTGCGGCGCCGCATTCTGCAATTCGTGCCGCAATTGCGCGTCGCCGGCCGCCGCGCCGACCTGAAAGACCCCGACCAGGCTGGATAGATCCGACGTCTCCTGCGACAGCGAATGGCTGGTCGCCGTGGTCTCCTCGACCATTGCGGCGTTTTGCTGCGTCATCTTGTCCATCTGGCCGATCGCGGCGTTGACCTCCTCCAGGCCGGCGGCTTGGGCGCGGGCTCCTTCGGCGATTTCGAGGATGATCCGGTTGAGATCGGCGACTTGCGCCATCACCCGTTCGAGCGATCGGCCGGATTCACCGACCAGCTTGACGCCCTGATTGACCTGATGGGTCGAAGCCGAGATCAGGCCCTTGATCTCCTTGGCGGCCTCGGCCGAGCGCTGGGCGAGGGCGCGGACCTCGGCGGCGACGACCGCGAAGCCGCGGCCGGTATCGCCGGCCCGCGCCGCTTCGACGCCGGCGTTGAGCGCGAGCAGGTTGGTTTGGAAGGCGATCTCGTCGATGACGCCGATGATCTGGCTGATCTTCGCCGCCGATTTGGCGATCGCGTCCATCGCGGCGACCGCATGGCGCACCACCTCGGCGCCTTTCCGCGCGTCGCTATCGGCCGCGGCGACCGCATGGCTGGCGAGATTGGCGCCTTCGGCGGCCTTTTTCACTGTCGCGGTGATTTCGCTCAAGGCGGCGGCGCTCTCTTCGAGGCTCGCCGCCTGCTGCTCGGTGCGGCGCGAGAGATCGTCGGAGGCCTGCGAGACCTCGCCGGCATTGGCGCGAATGCCTTGCGTCGTCGCCGAAATGACCGACATGGTCTGCTGCATCTGCGCGATCGCCGCGTTGAAATCGTCCTTCATCTTCTGGTAGGCGGGCGGGAACGCCTCGTCGATGCGGAAGGTCAGGTTGCCGTTGGCCAATTGCTCGTGGCCATGCGCGATGACGGCGACGACCCGCTGCTGGTCTTTCTCTCGCGCCGCGCGCTCGGCTTCGGCGCCGCGGCGCTCGGCTTCGCTCGCCTCGCGCTGCGCCGCCGCCTCGCGCTCCAGCCGCTCGCGGTCCAAGGCGGCCTCCTTGAAGCCCTGCACGGCCTTGGCCATCTGGCCGATCTCGTCGGCGCGGCCGAGCGCCGGCACCTCGGTCGCGTGATCGCCCGAGGCGAGGCCGAGCATTGCGTCGCGGAGCTGGCCGAGCGGCTTGGCGGTCGTGCGCGCGACGATCGCCGCGGCGATCAGGCCGCCGGCCAAAGCGAGCGCCATCGCGGCGAAGATGATCTTCTTGGTCAAGGCCTCCGAGGCGGCGAGGCGCTGGCCGGCCGCCGCCGCGTCTTGCGACGCCTTGGCGTCGAGCTCCTGCAGGACCGGCGCGATCAGGTCGAGGCCGCCGCTGACCCGTTCGGCGGCGCGCATATAATCGGTTTCCGCGGCGCTCGCCGCTTTGAAGGATTTCGCGTAGTCCTTGAACGTCGAGGCGATCAGGCGCTTGGTCGCCGGGTCAATCTCGGCGTTTTTCAGCGTCGAATCGAAACGGCCATAGCCGACCTCCCACTCGCCGGTCAGGCTGTCGTCGAACGTCCGGGCATATTCCGATTGGGCGCGGCGCATCGCAAAAGTCGCCGCGAGCAGGCGCTCGGCTTCGAGCGAATCCTGGTCGGCGATATTGGCCTTGAGCATGTCGACGAGGCTCGCGCCGGTCGAATCGGCGCGGTCGGCGAGCCCCGCCGATCCGGAATCGCCGAGCGGCTTCTGCAGGTCCTGCACGGTCGCGAATTGCTTGGCGAGCGCGGCGATTTGGATTTTCAGATCGGAAATCTGCTTGGCCACCGCCTGGCCGCGCGGCGCGGCGGCGAGATCGTCGACAAGGCCGGTCAGGCGGGCGAGCCCGTCGGCGAATTTCGTAAGCTCGACCGATTCGTGGCGATAGCGCACGTCGCGGGCGACGCCTTTCAAGCCGATCGCGGTTTCGGCGATCTTGCCGGCTTTGACCTGCAAGGCGGCGTAGGCCTTAGCGTCGGCGAAAGCCTCGTCGACGTTGCGGCTGCCGACGAGATTGGCGCCGCCGATCACCGCGAGGCCTGCGACGAAGACGACGCTGATCAGCGCGATCCGCGCCTTGATGGTCAAGCTTTTCAGGAAAAACGTCACGCCCCGCCCCGTCCGGTTCGATCAATGACGGGGACTATCGCCGGGCGGCATTAACGCCGGGTCAACGCGCGCCGGCGGCGACGATCATCTTGGCCGACGGTTCGCGGGTCAAGGCGTTT
>DATGLU010000505.1:0-2459 GCA_035294045.1 Roseiarcus sp.
CCGGCGCACCGGATCCATGAAGGCGGTGTGGAACGGGTAGGCGAGATCGAGCTGGCGCACGCGCAATTTGGGCTTCGCCGCCGCCTTGCCAAGCGCATCGAGCGCCGCGAAGGGGCCGGCCGCGACGGTGCAGCGATGGGAATTATACGCCGCCACCGACAGCGTCGGGAATTCGGCGATCAACGCTTCGGCGGCGTCGCGCGGCCCCAAGACCACCGCCATGCCGCCGGCGTTTTCGGTGAGCTCCTGGTGGCGGCTGCGATGATAAATGACCTTGACCGCGTCTTTGAGCGAGAGAATGCCGGCCGCCTCGGCCGCGGCGACCTCGCCGACGCTGTGGCCCATCACCAAAGCGGGCCGCACGCCGAGCTTAGCGAGGGCGCGCACGCTTGCCGCCTGAATGGCGAACAAGAGAGGCTGAGCAATGCTGGCCCGCGGCAAATCTTCGCTCAGGCGGGGCGAGAACATCTCTTCTTTGAGCGACCAGCCCGCCAAGGGCTGGAAGATGGCGTCAATCTCGCCGAACGCCTCGCGGAAATCCTTATTGGCGCGATAGGCCGCCTGGCCCATGCCCGGCCATTGCGAGCCGTTGCCGGAAAAAACGAAGACGATCGCGCCGTCGCCTTCGACGGCGGCGCCGCGCGCCGCCTTGCGGTCGGTCTCGCCGGTCTCTGAAAAACGCGCCAAGGCGGCGGCGAGCTCGGCAGGATCGTCGGCGAGCAGCGCCAGGCGCTGCGGCATGCGCTCGCGGCGATAGGCGGTCGCGGCGATGACGCGAAGGCTCTCCTCATCGGTCTGCGCTGCGCCGAGGCGCTCGCCGTAAGCGCCGGCCAAAGCCCGCAAAGCCGGCTCGGTCTGCGCCGACAGCATCAGATAGCGCGGCGCAGCCTTGCCTTCCGACAGAATGGTCGGCGGATCGGAAATCACGACATGGGCGTTGGTGCCGCCAAAGCCGAACGAGCTCACGCCGACGAAACGCGGCGCGCCGGTTCGCGGCAAGAGGATCGGCTCGCTCGCGACTTTGAGATTGAGCTCGGAAAAATCGATGTTCGGGTTGGGATTTTTGAAATGGAGCGATTTCGGCGCGCGATCGTGCTCGAGCGCCAGCATCGCCTTCATCAAGCCGGCGAGACCGGAAGCCGGCTCGGTATGGCCGATATTGGTCTTGATCGAGCCGATCGGCAGCGGCTTGTCGCGCGAAGCGCCCAGAACCGCGCCGAGCGCCGCGGCTTCGACCGGATCGCCGACCTGGGTCCCCGTGCCATGCGCCTCGACATAGACGACCGAATCGGGCGCGACGCCCGCCCGGTCATAGACCGAGCGCAACAACTCCGATTGATGGGCGAGCGAGGGGAGCGAAACGCCATTGGTGCGGCCGTCCGAATTGACCCCGGCGCCGCAAATCACCGCATGGATGCGGTCGCCGTCCTTGACGGCGCGATCGAGCCGTTTCAACGCCAGAACCACGCCGCCTTCGGCGCGGACATAGCCGTCCGCCTCGGCGGAAAAGGCCTGGCAGAGGCCGGTCGGCGACAGCATCGTCGCCTGCGAGAAGGTGATGAAGCCGAAGGGCGAAGCCAGGATGCTGACGCCGCCGACCAGGGCCGATTCGATATCGCCATGCGCCAGCGCCTGGCAGGCCTCGTGCAACGCGACCAGCGACGACGAGCAGGCCGTGTCGATCGTCATGCTCGGCCCGTGCAGATCGAAAATGTAGGACAGGCGATTCGAGATGATCGACAGCGTGTTGCCGGTCGCGAAATAGGCGTCGCCGAGGGCCGGATCGTGCAGCCCGATCGTCGAATAATCGAGGGCCGAGGCGCCGATATAGACGCCGGTCCGCGTCCCGGCCAATTGCGAGGGCGCAAACCCGGCGTCCTCGCAGGCTTCGAAAGCCAGCTCCAAAAGCAAGCGCTGCTGCGGGTCGATCTGCTCGGCTTCGCGCGGCGAAATGCGAAAGACGCTCGGATCGAATCCCCAAATGTCGTCGAGCACGCCGGCGGCGAACGTATAGCTCCGCCCCCGCTCTTTCGGGCGGGAATGGAAAAACAAGCTCTGCGGCCAGCGATCCGGCGGGATTTTCGAGACCGCGCACCGCCCGGAATCCATCAGCTCCCACAATGCGGAACTGTTTGGCGCTCCAGGCAGTCGGCAGGCCCGACCGATAATCGCAACTTGAGTCCGGTCGATCGGTAAACTGTACCGCAAATGCCCCATTCCGATTTTTGTTTTATGAATTGAACGTAGGATACCAAATCGCCGCGGCCTTGTTCGCCTCCGATTGCGACTTTTGTTCGATTATTTCACAATGAAACCGAGATTTGAAATCCTGCGCGAGTACAATGACCATCAAAAGCGGGGGGCGATCACAATTTCGTGAGGCGACTCGCGATACAAGCTTAATCCCGACGGGACCAAAAATAAGCACGCGTCTTCATGAACATACAATGTTCAAATTC
>DATGLU010000506.1:0-4746 GCA_035294045.1 Roseiarcus sp.
GGATCGGCCCTGGCGCCCTCCGCCGGCGCGAGCGCGGCACAATGAAAAGCGCGCGGTTGCGCTCATCCGAACGGCGCGACGGCCCCCAACCGGCGCGCTCGACGCGCGCCGGCGACCGATCGGGCGCAGCCATGCTCGCGACGCTGAAAACTTTCTCGCCAAGTCGGTACGTGATCTATATCGGCTTCCTGGCGATTTTCGCGGCTTTCGCCGTCATTCTGCGCGATGACGGATTCGCCAGCCCGACCAATCTGCTCAATATTGTACAGCAAACGACGCCGGTTACGGTTATGGCGGTCGGCGCCGTCTTCGTTCTCACCGCCGGCGAGATCGATCTGTCGCTCGGCTCGGTCGTCGCCGTCTCGGCGCTGCTCGCCGCGACGGTCCTGCGCAACTGGCCTTGGCCGGCCGGCGTCGCGGCGGGGCTCGGCGCCGGCGCGCTGATCGGCGCGCTCAACGGCGCGCTGGTCGCCTATGGCCGCTTGCCCTCCTTTCTCGTCACCTTGGCGACGATGGGCGTTTTCGCCGGAGTCGCACGGCGGATGACCGATCTAAAATCCGTGCCGATCGAGAATGACGCATTCAACGCGTTGTTCGGCTCCGGCGCGCTGCTCGGCCTTCCATCGCTGATCGTCTGGACCATTGTCGCCGTCGCGGTCGGCTATTTCGTCTTTCGCGAGACGCGGTTCGGCGCGCATGTCCATGCGGTCGGCGACAGCGCCAATGCGGCGCGGGCGACGGGCATCAAGGTCTTGCGGCTCCGCTTCCTGGTGATGCTGATGAGCGGCGTTCTCGCCGCTTTAGCCGGCCTTCTCTATGCCGGCCGGCTGAACGGCGCGCGTTATACGCTCGGCGAAGCCGATCTCCTCACCGTCATCGCCGCGGTGATCGTCGGCGGCACCAAGCTCAATGGCGGCGTCGGCTCGATTATCGGCGCGCTGATCGGCTCGCTGCTCATGGGAATGCTGAATAACGGCCTCATCCTGATGGGCTTCCAGCCGTCCGACCAGATGATCGCGCGCGGCCTGATCATTCTCATCGCCGTGGCGCTGACTTTGCGCGAACCCAATCGCTGATTGGAGCTTTAAAGACCGATGTTCCTCGACCTGATCCGCCGCCGCAATCCGAAGTTGATTGAGCAGGCCATCGTCCTGCATCAGGCCGGCCGGCTGCCCGCCAATTCCTATGTGATCGATCTTGATGCGGTTGAAGAGAATGCGCGGGCTATCGCCGGCGCCGCCGGCAAGCTCGGCCTGAAAGTCTTCGCGATGACCAAGCAGATGGGACGCAATCCGTCCTTCTGCCAAGCGGCGGCGCGCGGCGGAATCTCCAGCGCGGTCGCCGTTGACATGGAGGACGCCCGCGCGACGCATCGCGCCGGTCTCGCCCTTGGCCATGTCGGCCATCTCGTGCAGATTCCGAAATTCGAAGCAGACGCCGCGGCGGCGCTGTCGCCGGACTACTGGACCGTGTTCAATTCCGAAAAAGCCGCCGAAGCCGCCGCCGCCTCGCATCGGCGCGGTCGCGTTCAGCCGCTGCTCGCCCGCATTCAGGCGGAAGGCGACCGCTTCTATCGCGGCCATGAGGGAGGATTTCCCGCTGCCGACATTTTGCGCGTCGCCGAGGCGTTCGACGCGCTTGCCGGCGGTCGCTTTGCCGGGATCACGTCCTTTCCGGCTCTGCTCTTCGATCCGGCGACGCGATCCGTCAAGACGACGCCGAACCTCGAAACGCTGCGCCGCGCGCGAGACGCTTTGGCCAAGGCCGGCCGCAGCGCGATCGAAATCAACGCGCCCGGCACGACATCGGCAACGGTACTTGCTCCACTCGCCGAAGCGGGGGCGACGCAAGTGGAGCCGGGGCATGGGCTGACCGGCACGACGCCGCTTCACGTCGTCGAAGATCTGCCGGAGCGGCCGGCGGTCGTCTATTTGACCGAAGTTTCGCATTTCGCCGGCGGCGAAGCCTATTGCTTCGGCGGCGGCCTCTATATCGATCCCGTCTTTCCCGATTACGACGTGAAGGCGATCGTCTCGTCCGAGCCGACTGCCTCGGCCGCCGCCTTGCGCTCGGTCGAAATTCCCTCGCCCGCGGCGATCGACTATTACGGCATGATCAAAGCGGGCGGCGGGCCGGCGCCGCGCGTCGGCGACAGCGTCGTGTTCGGCTTCCGGCCGCAGGCTTTCGTGACGCGCGCTTATGTCGTCGGCCTATCGGGCTTGACGCGCGGCGCGGCGCATGTCGAAGCCGTGCATGACGCATTTGGCCGCGCCGTCGCCTGGCCGTGAGCGCGCCATGAGCGAGGCCCGCGCGGAAGCCGCGCCGAAACCTGTCCTTTCCTTGAAGGACATTCACAAGACGTTCGGCGGCCTGACCGCGATCGAGCGGTTCAATCTCGATGTTTTCGCCGGCGAGGTGGTGGCCTTGGTCGGCGACAACGGCGCCGGCAAGTCGACGCTCGTCAAGATCATCGCGGGCGTGCACCGGCCGACGTCCGGCCGCGTGCTGATCGACGGCGCCGAGGCGATTTTGAGCGATCCGAGCGATTCGCAACAGCGCGGCATCCAGGTCGTGTACCAAGACTTGGCGCTCGCCGACAGCCAGCCGGTCTATATGAATATGTTTCTCGGCCGCGAGTTGGTGAAAGGGCCGCTGCGCCGCCTCGACCGCAGGCGCATGATCAGCGAAACGGAAGCGCTGGTGAAAGCGCTCGACATCCGCATCCCCTCCGCGCGCGCGACGATCCGGGAACTGTCGGGCGGCCAGCGCCAGGGCGTCGCCATCGCGCGCGCCACGCATTGGGCGGCCAAGCTCGTGCTGATGGACGAGCCGACCGCCGCCCTCGGCGTCGCCGAAACCGCCAAGGTGGAATCGATCATTTCCGGCCTGAAGGCGCGGCAATTGCCGATCTTGATCGTCAGCCACAGCCTGGATCAGGTCTTCCGGGTCGCGGACCGCATCTGCGTGTTGAGGCGGGGGCGCCAGATCGGCATTCGCGACGCCAAGAGCACCGACAAGAACGAGATCGTGTCGAGGATCACCGGGCTCAGCGCCTGAGCCGCGGACGAGGCCTTCCGAAATTTGGAATTGCCTGAGCGGGCGATAAACGTCATCCTGATTGACACGGCGTCAGGCGGCCGGCGGGCGGCTATTTACCTGTCGCCGTTCGGGATTGCGGCCGATGCTCGAAGAATTTTGGTCAGATACGGTTCGACTGATGGGTCTCGCCGCCGATTGTCGCGCGACGGTCGCCCAGACGCGGGCGGCGGTCGACGATTCCTGGAGCGTCCTTCATCAGGCCAGCGACGTCATTGAAGCGCGGCGTCTGTCGCCGATCTTCCCGGACGCGCCTCGCCGCAGGCCGGGAAGGGAGCGCAGAGACGCGCCGGCTGGCGTCAAGATCATCGCCCGCCGGATCGACTCGCCGATCGCGGCGCCGGCTATCGTCAACCGGCTTCTACTGGAGCTCCCGCCCGACATCTTCAATCTCATCATGGCGAAAGCAAAGCGCGTGAAGCTGAAGAGAGGCCAGGTTCTCGAACAGCCGCGCATGCCGGTCGGCTTCGCCTATTTCATCGAGTCCGGGATCGTCTCGCTACAGGCGGTCAGCAAAGGGGCCAGCCTGATCGCTTCCGGATTGATCGGATCGGAAGGCATGACCGGCTTGCCGGTGATCCTCCGCTCAATGAAGACGCCGCTCAAGGCTCAGGTCCACATACCCGGGGAGGCGCTGCGGATTTCCGCCGAGGATTTGCAATCGTGCCTCGAAGCTTCAGACGCCTTGCTCGATCTCCTGCTTTCCTATGTTCAGGCGATGCTGGTGCAAAGCGCCTATGTCGGATTGTGCAGCGCCCGGCACACGGCCCGCCAACGAATTCGCAGTTGGCTGCTGCTGAGCGCCGCCGCCCTCGGTGGGAGCGAGCTTTCGATTACCCATCAAGCCATAGCCCGGCTGCTGGGCCTGCGCCGCGCGACGGTCAGCGATTGCCTGGCCGACCTTCAGAGATCGGGGGCGATTTGCCAGAAGCGCGGCAGCATCGGGATTTTGGATGCTGAAACGATCGCGCAGGAGGCTTGCGAATGCCACCGCGTCATCCGCGCTGAATTTGCGCATTTGTGGAGCGGTCACCGGGGGAGTGCTCGCGCCGCGGTCGCGAACGGCGCCGGGGCGCTAACGCTCTTCGCGCGAGAGCGGACGGAACATCAGGCCAGGCGATGAGGTAGTCCGAACGAGCCGTACACGGTCGTTCTTTTCTCACGCCGGGCGGCCGCCATCATTTGGTCGCAAGCGGCGGCGAAGGATCAAGGCCATGTCAGATTCCCGTCCAGGCCGCGCGGAAGCCGGCGCTTCCGCCCATTCCGATATCATCTATCCGTCGGCGATCCCGTTCATCCTGGCGCATCTGGCCTGTTTCGCGGCCATCTGGACGGGCGTCACCTGGCGGGCGGTCGTGCTCGCCGTTGCGCTCTATTGGATCAGGATATTCGCGATCGGCGCAGGCTATCACCGCTATTTTTCGCATCGCGCCTATGAGACGAGCCGGATTTTCCAATTCGTCCTGGCGTTCATGGCGCAGACCACCGCGCAGAAAAGCGTGCTGTGGTGGGCGGCGAAACACCGCGAGCACCATCTTCATTCCGACACCGAGCTCGACGTGCATTCGCCCCGCCAGACGGGCTTCCTCTATAGCCATGTCGGATGGATTTTCGCCCGGCGAAACGATGGGGCCGATCTCGTCAAGGTCG
>DATGLU010000507.1:0-2319 GCA_035294045.1 Roseiarcus sp.
GCGAGCGAGCTCCTCGCCGCGGCGGGTCAGAGCGGCGCCAGTCTTGCCGAAAACGACGAGCTGCGCGCCGATCGCATCTTGGAGGCGCCGGATTTCGCGGCCGGCCGTCATTCGGCTGACGCCCAATTCGTCGGCCGCGCGATTGAGGCTCTTGGCCTTGGCGACGGCGAGGAAGGTGCGCAATTCGCCCCAATAGCGGCCGCTCAGGATCGAGCCTTCCTCGATCGCCAATCTGCTGATGGACGGCGCGCCTGACCTGAATGGATGATCCATGCTTCTCAGTCCAGAGACTCGAAAGCTCGTCGGATCAGATTGGCGCATGCGGCGCGCCGGCGCAAATGTCAAAGCGGGGTTTGAGCTTTCCGCGCGCCAGAAGGCGTATGGCGCGGGGCGGCTTGGCCGTCAACCGCGCCGTGCGATCGAGTGTCTGACGGCCCCGCGCAGGCGCCACGGCCGCGGCTCTTCGCCGATCAGACGGCAGGCATAGGGGACGGCCCGCAGCAGCGCAGTCGCCGCCCAAGAGGCGAGCAAGGCGACCACAAAGACGATCGACGCCTTCGCGAAAGCCGGCAGGTCCGTCGGCAACAGCGCATATTGCAGCCAGACCACCGGCGCGTAGTGCAGGAGGTAGATGCCCATGGCGTTGTTCGCCAAACTGTCGAGGACCGGCCAGCACGCCGCGCCGAAGCGCAACGACGCCGCCATGACGAAGAACAGGCTTGCCGCGCCCGCCGTCGCGAAGCTCGCATCCGCGGCGATCTGCAGAAGCACAGGCGCCGAGTCGCCGTCTTTCATGGTGAGCGCGGTCAAGCCCATCCAGGCGATGAGAGCGGTCGCGGTCGCCGCCAGCCAGAGCCGCCAATCGTGCGGCAAGGCGCCGCGCGAGGCGAGCGGCCCCTGTTCGAGCCCGAAAGCGCCGACCGCCAAGCCGGCGCAATAGTAGACGGCGTAGAGGAGCGGGCGGCAATACTGCAGCGCCAGCGGACCCTGGTCGGCCCAGCGCCAGGGCGTGAAAGCGAGAGCCAACGGGACATAGGCGAGCGCCGCGGCGCCGGCGAGGGCGAGAAAGCAGCGGCGCGGACCGGCCGTACTCAAGAAACGCCCGAGCCGCGCGATCGCGTCCGGCCAAAACACGCGCAAAGCCGCGGCGAGGACCGTCAAAGCCAGCAATTGCCAGAGAAACCACATCGGGCCGTTCGGCCAGAACGGCAAAGCGAGAAAATGCCGGGCGTAGGCGGCGACGCTTTGGTCCGTCGCGGCGACGCTATAGACCGGGTACAGCGCCGCCGGCATCACCACGGCGAGGCCGAAGACGTAAGGCGCGCCCAGGCGCAGCAGCCGGTCGCTCAGGAATTTCGACGCCCCTTTGCGCGTCAGGCTCGGCCAGGTGAATAGAGCCGAGAGGAAGAACATCAAGGCCATCAGGTAGACGTCCTGCCAGGCGCAGAACAGGTCGAAACCGAACCAGCGATGGCTGTCGATGATCGCGAAAGCCCGCCATTGGTAAGGCGGCTTATCGAACGGAAAGGGGGAGGAAGGCGACGAGCCGAGATAGGCCAGGGCCGAATGGAACGCGACGACGACGAGAATGACAACGCCGCGCAGATTGTTCAAGGCGAGGCTGGTCGCGCCGCGCGCCGCATCGCCGATCTCTTGGCCCGCCGCCGCTCGCCTAGCGGCCGCCGAGCGGTCTTTGCCCGGGGACGCCTCGTTCGTCTCGTCGGTTTGAACTGACCCTTTCATCCCGCGACCTTGAAGGATCATCTGGCAGGGCCAGAGCGCTGGCGGGGCGCCGGCGCCGACTATGTAACATGCTTGGCGCGGACGAGGTTCCCAGATTTTCGATATGGTTCAAGCCGCTCCCGCGCCGAAGAACGCCGGCCGGCTCAACACCTAAGGGCGAGCGAAGGATTGGGCGGCGCATCCGCGGCGCGCCGACCAGGCCGGCGCGACTGCGGCGGTCCGTGCTTGTTCTGGGGACAGGCGGCGGGCGCAAAAACCCGTCGCTATTGCTGCGACACGTCAGGTCCGTGCGAGGGCGGCGGAATGTCCGCGGGGGCCATCGAATCGTCGGGGAGCCGCTGCCAGACCTGGGTCTGTCCGAGCAGCGGGATGCCGAGATAGCCGCGCACGGCGAGCTTCTGTCCGTCCGGGCTCACTTCCATCTGAGCGTGATAGACCGTTCCGTCGCGGGGATCGAGAATCGTGCCGTCCTGGTATTTGTTGCCCTCGCGCTTCATGCCCTTGACGATGGTGAGGCCGAGCATCGGGGCGTTCTTCTCGTCGCCCTCGCATTTCTCGCAAACGTCGCTGTAATGA
>DATGLU010000508.1:0-5030 GCA_035294045.1 Roseiarcus sp.
ATGAACTCGATCGCGCCGATATCGACGCCGCGGGTCGGCTGGCCGACCAGCATGACATGCGGATTGCGCTCGATCTCCCGCGCCAGCACGATTTTCTGCTGGTTGCCGCCGGAAAAATTGGCCGTCTTGAGCAAAGGCGCGCGCGGCCGGATGTCGAACGCCTCCATCTTCTCGGCCTGGTCGGCGACGATCGCGCGGCGATCAAAAAACAAGCCGGCGCCATAGACCTTGTCGTCCTGGAAGCCGAGCATCGCGCTCTCGCAGGCCTGGAACGGCATGACCAGGCCCATGCGGTGGCGGTCCTCGGGCACATGGAAGACGCCGAGCTTGCGCATGCCTTTCGGATTTCGCATTTCGGGCGGCGGCGCCTGGCCGGAAATGAGAATCTCGCCGCCGGCCAAGGGACGGATGCCGGCCAGAGCCTCCAGCAATTCCGATTGGCCATTGCCGGCGACCCCGGCTATGCCGACGATCTCGCCGCGGCGCAGGATGAAGGACATGTCGTCGACCCGAACGACGCCGCGATCGTCCCTGACGATGAGGTTGCGCGCCTCGAGCGCCACCTCGCCAGGATGAGCCTGACCCTTCTCGACGCGCAAAATGACTTTGCGGCCGACCATTGCGTCGGCGAGTTCGGGCGGCGAGGTCTTCGCGGTCTCGAAATTGGCGACCATCTCGCCGAGCCGCATCACCGAGACGCGGTCGGTCAGCCGCATGATCTCGCGCAGCTTGTGGGTGATGAAGATGACCGTCTTGTCCTGCGCCTTGAGCACTTTTAGCATTTCGAAAAGCTGATCGGCCTCGGCCGGCGTCAGCACCGCGGTCGGCTCGTCGAGGACGAGAATCTCGGCGCCGCGGACCAGGGCTTTCAGGATTTCGACGCGCTGCTGCAAGCCGACCGAGAGTTCGCCGACCACTGCGTCGGGGTCGACGACGAGACCGTAGGCCTTGGCGAGCTCGGCGAGCTTGGCTCTGACCTGACTGGCGCCGCCGGCGAGAAGCGGCCCGCCTTCGGCGCCGAGCATGACGTTTTCGAGCACGGTCAGCGGCTGCACCAGCATGAAATGCTGATGCACCATGCCGATGCCGTGGCTGATCGCCTCGCGCGAGGAGCGGATGCGGACCGGCTCGCCATTGACGCGGATTTCGCCGGCGTCAGCCTCGTAGAAGCCATAGAGGATCGACATCAAGGTCGACTTGCCGGCGCCGTTTTCGCCGACAATGCCGTGAATGACGCCGCGCTCGACTTTGAGGTTGACGTTGTTGTTGGCGTGAACTCGGCCGAAGCGCTTGTCGATGCCGATAAGCTCGATGGCGGGGGGGCGTGGAACGGCGTCGACTTTCAAGAAGCGGCCCCCGCTGTCGCTCGCACCGACGGGCTTCTATCGTCGGCGTCCCGCGAGCGGAGCAAATCGTTCGCGGGACGCATCGCGGCTTCCTTGATCGTCAGATCAGACCGGGCACTTGTTGTCCGACATGTAGTCGTGCACCTGGATCTTGCCCGAAATGATGTCCTTGGCCGCCGCGTCGGCGGCGTCCTTGGCGGCGCTCGTCAGGATGCTCTTGTTGTTGTCGTCGACGGCGAAGCCGACGCCGCCTTCCTTCAGGCCAAGCACGTCCACGCCGCCCTTCAACGTACCGTTCTTAGCGTCGGTGAAGAACTTGTCGGTGGCGACATCAACGCGCTTCAGCATCGAGGTCAGCACATGGCCGGGGAATAGGCCGTTCTGGTTGGAATCGACGCCGATGCCGAATTTTCCGGCGTCCGCCGCGGCTTTCAACACGCCCTGGCCGGTCGCGCCGGCCGCGGCGTAGACGATGTCGGCGCCGCGATCCATCTGCGACTTGGCGAGCTCGCCGCCCTTGACCGGATCGTTCCAGGCGGCCGGCGTGGTGCCGGTCATATTGGCGAAGATTTCGTCCTTGTCGTTGACGTATTTGACGCCCTGCTTGTAGCCGCATTCGAATTTCGAGATCAGCGGAATGTCCATGCCGCCGACAAAGCCGACCTTGTCGGTCTTGGTCGTCTTGGCGGCGATGACGCCGACCAGGAACGAGCCTTCCTGCTCCTTGAAGACGATCGAACGGACATTCGGCTTATTGACCACCATGTCGATGATGCCGAACTCGGTCTTCGGCGATTCGCCCGCGATCTTGTCGAGCGCCGTCGCCCAGGCGAAGCCGACGGTCAGGATCGGGTTGAAGCCGTCCTTGACGAATTTGCGCAAGGCCTGCTCGCGCTGCGCGTCGTTCTGGATTTCGAGGTCGCGATAGGCGATGCCGGTGTCTTTCTTGAACTTCTCGGCGCCGTGGTACACGCCCTCGTTGAAGGATTTGTCGAACTTGCCGCCGAGATCGTAGATAATCGCCGGCTTGATATCGGCCGCCAAGGCGCTCGACGCCAGAAGCGCGAGGCCCAATGTCGCGCCGGCCCCCGCCGCCAAAACTCCCGCTTTGCGATTGACCATGTCGTCTCCCCTCAACATCGAAACGCCCACGCGTGATGACACGGGCTCGAACCGCCGCCGGGCGAAGCGGCCGGCCCATCCAGTTGACCAATTGGTCAAAACGATTGCGTGGCGCAAAAACGAAGTCAAGCGGATTCCTTGAACGCCTTCCCGTCATTGCGAGGAGCGCAGCGACGAAGCAATCCATTCATAGGCGGCGCCCTACGAGTGGATTGCTTCGCTTTCGCTCGCAATGACGGCCGGAGGATTCGCGTTCTGCGCCTTGCTCAATCGAACAAGACCGAGACGCTCTCTTCCTTGGCGATGCGGGCGATGGCCTCGCCGATCAGCGGCGCGATCGACATGACGCGGATGTTCTTGGCGACGCGCACCGCCTCGGTCGGCTGGATCGTGTCGGTCAGGACAAGCTCTCTGAGCTTCGAGGCGGCGATGCGCGCGACGGCGCCGCCGGAGAGCACGCCATGGGTGATGTAGGCCGAGACGCTGAGCGCGCCTTTTTCGAGCAGCGCGTCGGCGGCGTTGCACAGCGTGCCGCCGGAATCGACGATGTCGTCGATCAGCAGGCAATTGCGGCCGCGCACGTCGCCTATAATGTTCATCACCTCGGATTCGCCCGCCCGCTCGCGTCTCTTGTCGACGATGGCGAGCGGCGCGTCGAGCCTTTTGGCGAGCGCCCTGGCGCGCACCACGCCGCCGACATCCGGCGAGACGACCATCAGATCGTTGAACGTCGCGCGCGACTTGATGTCGCGCACCATGACCGGCGCCGAGAAGAGATTGTCGAGCGGAATGTCGAAGAAGCCCTGGATCTGGCCGGCATGCAGATCGACGGTCAGCACCCGGTCGGCGCCGGCCCGGGTGATCAGATTGGCGACGAGCTTGGCCGAGATCGGCGAGCGCGGGCCGGGTTTGCGGTCCTGCCGGGCATAGCCGAAATAGGGAATGACCGCGGTGATGCGCTGCGCCGACGCGCGCCGCAGCGCGTCGATCATGATCAGCAGCTCCATCAGATTGTCGTTGGTCGGATAGGAGGTCGACTGGATGATGAACGTGTCGCGGCCGCGCACGTTTTCGAGGATTTCGACGAAAATTTCGAGATCGGCGAAGCGCCGCGCATGCAGCTTGGTCAGCGGCTCGCCGAGATAGGCGGCGATCGCCTCGGCCAGCGCCGGATTGGAATTGCCCGCCAGTATTTTCATCGCCCCGATCATCGCCATCCCCTTGCGCGCGGCGCGCGGGTCTTAGCAGCCGCTCCAGCCGGGAACAACATGGCGGGCGGGAGTCCGCGCCGGCTTATGGCCGATGCAGCGGGCGACCCTCGCCCCAGCCCTCTCCCGCAAGCGGGAGAGGGGGCGCGACGTGGTCTTCATCGGCGCCGAGACATAGCTGCACTGATGGAGCGGAGCGACGGCGCTCCCCTTCTCCCGCTTGCGGGAGAAGGTGGCCCGAAGGGCCGGATGAGGGTCCGCCGCTACACCAAGCGGGGCCGCGGTCGACGACCGCGGCTACACCCTGCTCACTCGGCGTAGGCGAGAGCTCCGCCGGCTTTGTCCAGCGCGGCGGTCGTTCCGGGCGCGGTTCCCGCGCCCGCCACCGCCTCGGGCGTGTTGGAGAGAAAGGCCGCCAAATCGTCGGCGCTCTTGGCGGCGACGCTCGCCAACGCGCCGGCGCCGGCGATCGCCCAGGCGTCGTCACCCTGCCCTTTGACGACCAGATAATCGCTGAGCCGCTGCGCCCGCGCCCGGTCCTTGGTGAAGATGTCCCAGACATATTCGACCGCGGCGCCGTCCTGCGTCGGGTAGGCCGAGAGATAGCCGCGGACGAAATAGCGCGCCTTCTTGGCGTCGGCGACGACGATGTCCTGCGCGGCCGCGTCGCGCGCCAATTCCTTGAGGAAATTCGCCGAGACGTCGGCCGGCGGCCCGTCGACCGAGACGAAGGCGACGGTCGCCCCGGCAAGGCTGACGCCCGGCCGCCGCGCCAGATGGAGATGCTGCGCGTCCGCGCCTGGCGCCAGCTCGGCCGTCGTCTCGACGCAGCCGCCAAGGCCGAGGGCCGCCAGCACGGCGAACGCCGCCCCCGGCCAGCGTTGGCAGATTGGAATCATTGACGCTTTCGCCTCCCGCTGCAGGGTTTTATCCCCGGCGGATCGTTATCGAGGAGAACTGCTAGCCCGATTTGACGGTAAGGTCCAGGCTGGCGGCGTTGAGCGGGGTCGCGCCGGCCGGGCCGATCAGGTAGGTGCGGCCGAGGCAGAGGGCGGTCTCGCTCTCGCTGTCCATCAAGATCATATGGGCGAAATAGACTTGGCCCGGCTCGATCAGAAAATCGTTCCGTTCGTAGAACATCGGAGGGTCCATCCAGGACGGCGTGAATTTCGCGCCGAGCGAATAGCCGCAGGCGTTGAGACGATGGCGCGACAAGCCATGCGCGTCGAAAAGGCGCGCATGGGCGGCGTAGACGTCGCCGGCCGTGCGGCCCGGCCGCAGCTCCGCCTCGCAGGCGAGAAGCGCGGCCTTCGCCGCCTCGTGATAGGTCCGATGCAGCGGCCGCGGCGCGCCG